>CAIUDO010000873.1 GCA_903897935.1 uncultured Pseudomonadota bacterium | reverse complement strand
CGTGTCCGTATCGGTGTCCGTGTCCGTATCGGTGTCGGTGTCCGTGTCCGTGTCCGTATCGGTGTCCGTGTCCGTATCGGTGTCCGTATCGGTGTCCGTGTCCGTATCGGTGTCGGTGTCTGCATCCGTATCGGTGTCGGCGTCCACCGCGACCGGACCCGACTCCAGCTTGTCGCCGCACGCGGCAGCGAGGAACAACAACCAAGAGAGGCGCTTCATGACCACGCTCCGTGCCCCATGGTACCGCGTCGTGACACCAATGTGGCGGCGACGTCACGAGGCGCCGCGCCGAGCGGTCGGGTTCGTACAAGACGCGGCGTTCGGGAAGACGCATCTTACGCGCGCCCTGCGGCCCAGCGAGGAGCGAGCGACCATGAGCGACAAGCAAGCATCTACCTCCTCCCTCACCTACGCGGTCCGCGCGGTCGTGCGCGCGCGGCCCGAGGTCCTGTGGGCGCGCCTGACCGACGCGGCGTCATTCCCGTCGTGGAACACGACGGTCTCACGCATCGACGGCACGATCGCGTTGGGGCAGAAGCTGTCGATCCAGGTCCCGATCGCGCCTGGGCGCACGTTCACACCGAAGGTGACCGAGCTCGAGGTCGGCCGCAGAATGGTGTGGTCCGATGGGTTCTACCCGATGTTTCGCGGGACGCGCACCTTCACGCTGACGCCGGGGCCACAGGGCACCGAGTTCGTGATGGAGGAGCGCTTCGAGGGCCTGATGCTGCCGATGATCAAGGGGTCGTTACCGGACTTCGGGCCGGTGTTCGACCAGTACGCCGCCGATCTGGCGCGCGCGTGTGAGGGCGGGCGCTGAGGGCGATGGGGCGTCAGGGCAGCGCCTCCGCGTCGGCGATCAACGAACGAAGGCCCCGCGCGACGTCGAGCAAGTCGTTCAGGTGTCCGTCCGCTGTGCGCCAGTGACGCAAGACCAGAGCGTCGAGCAGCTCCACAGCTTGTTGGTCGCGACCGCGCTCGTGCAACAGGAGCGTGGGCTGGTCGTAGCGGTCGACGCCGGCAAGGACCACGCGCCGAGGTCGCTGCCATCGCGACACCCGGCACGCGCGGGACCCCGAGCGCCCCGCCTCCGCGCTATGTGCGCGAATGGCCACCCTCCGCCCCCCAAAGGCCGCCTCCGCCCCGCGCCCGCGCCCGCGCCCCGCCGCCGAGCGCCCCTTCGTGCTCGACGTCCCGTTCGCCGCCCGCGCCCTCGCCACCAGCAACGGCGCCCGCTGGGACGACGAGCACGGCGTGTTCGTGTATCGCGGCGACGCCCTCCCCGAGGCGCTGCAGCCGTTCCGTGCCCTCCCCTACTCATGGGAGCGCGACGTCCAGCGCGCGCTCGACGGGGGGGCACCACCCACCCCCACCCCGCCCACCGCGCCCCTCACGCCCCGCCCCCACCAACAACACGCCATCGACACCATCGGGCGGGCCGCGCGCGCCGGCAGCGCCGGCTTCTTGCTCGCCGACGACGTCGGCCTCGGCAAGACCCTCTCCGCGTGGCAAGCCGCGCTCCTGATGCCCACGGCCCGCAGCGTGCTCATCGTCTGCCCGCTCGCCGTCGTCCCGCACTGGCGCCGCACGGTGACCCAACAGGGCGACGGTGGGCGGCGCGTGATCGTCCTCAACTACGAGCGCCTCGGCAAACTGTTCGAGATCGAGGCTGACAAGCGGCAGAAGGTTAAGTCAAAGCGCGGTCTCGCACGGGCGGCGACCGCACCCACGTTCGACCTCGTCATCTGGGACGAGAGCCACCGCTGCAAGAACCCCATCGCGGCGCGCTCGAGGTTCGCCGCCAAGATCAACGCGCGCGCCGGCTTCGTGCTGTGGCTGTCGGCGACGGCCGGCCAGAACCCCCTCGAGCTGTCGTACCTCGCCCCCCTCCTCGCCGCGCGCACCGGCCAAAAGGCCACCGACCTAAAGGACTTCGAGGCGTGGTGCGCCAGCCAGGGCCTCGGCGTGCAGCGTGGCACCTTCGGTCGCTGGGACTGGCGGGGCGACCCGGCGGACTGCGCGCGGGTGCGCGCTCTGTTGTTCGACGGCGCCCCGCCCGTAGGCCTGCGACGCCGCCCGGAAGACATCGACGGCTGGCCCGAGATCAACCGCATCCTCACGCCGCTCGCGCTCGATGCCTCTGCGCGCGCGTCCTACCATCAGGCGTGGACGGCGTTCCGCGAGGCCCTCGACCTCGCCCCTTCCGGCCGCGACCCCACGAGCGCGCTCGCCGCCGCGCTCCGCCTCCGCCAGAAGTCCTCGCTCATCCGCGTCGACAGCACCGCCGAGCTCGTGCACGAGCTGCTCGAGAACGGGCACCACGTCGCGATCTCCGTCGCGTTCCTCGAGACGCTCCAGGCGCTGCGCGACACGCTGGTCCGCGACGGCGTCGCCTGCGCCGAGATCCACGGCCGCCTCGGCCCCGCCGAACGAGAGGCCGAACGGATGCGGTTCCAGACGGGGGCAGCGCCCGTCGCGCTGTTCACGGTCGAAGAGGGCATCTCTTTGCACCAAGGCGAGCACGACGAGACGCCGCGGTCCGAGGTCATCCACGACCTGCGCTGGTCGGCGATCCAGATGGCGCAGATCGAGGGGCGATGCCACCGAGACGGTCGGTTTGCGCCTGTCTATTGGGTGTACGCCGACGACACGATCGAAGAGCGTATCGCCCAGGTCGTCGCGGGTCGCATCGAGGTGATGAAGGCGATGGTAGGCGACGACGTGGAGACGCTGCGGGAGATCACGACCCTGCTGGGTATGCCCCGCTGATCCGCGTCAGCCGAGCAACAACACCCGATGCTCCATCTCTTTGAGGGGCATCAGGTCACCCCGCCCGGACGCCACCACCATGCCCGCCCGGTACGCGTCAACCGCCTCCGCGCGCTTGCCCAGCGCTTCCAGCGCTTTGCCATGCGCCAGGTACACCGCCGAGTTCTTCTTGTCGTACCGCCGCGCCTCCGCCAGGCTCGACTCCGCCTCCTCCCACTGCTCCAGCGCCGAGAGCGCGTTGCCGAGCCCGAACCACGCGATCGGGTCCTCGGGATCGATCGCGATCACCTTGCGGAACATGTCGCGCTTCCGCGCCGCGTCCGCCCGACGCTGCGCCCGCTGCTCCGCAACCACGTCCGCCGCCGAAAGCTCGAAGCCGCGCTTCTCCGCCGCCGCCCGCGCCATCCCCTTCTCGGTGGCCTTGCTCGCTTCCACCTCGGCCGTCGCTTTGTCGCCGAGCTTCATGAAGTACAGAGAGAGGTTCGTATTGACCAGCGGCTCGCCTGGCGCCACCTCCTCGAGGCGCCGGAACACGTCGATCGCCTCGTGCCACCGCCCCGAGCGCCCCAACATCACCCCGACCGCCTCGTAGCCGTCGGCGAACGTCGGGTCGATGCGCAGCGCCTCCTCCAGGATCGCCAGCGCCCGCTCCTCGTCTCCATCCGCAAAAACGCGTATCGAACGATCATACAGCGCAGCGACCCGCGCAGCCTGGTCCGCCGCCCGGAACAACGGCACCGTCTGCACCCGACACGAAACAACCCCCGACGGGGTCGCCAACTCCAACGCGGCGCCAGGCGTACGATGGTCACGATCCAGGTACGCCAACACCACCGCCGCCTCAACGACCGGCGCGTACGTACGCGACGCGAGCTGCCCGATCACGGCCCCCGACGACAACACCGCGTCGGCCCCCGGGGCCGGCAACACCGTCAACAACGCCGAGGCCGCGTCGAACGACGACGCGCCGGTGAGCACCAACGCGCGGAGCGCCCGCGGCACAGACCCGTAGGTCCGCGCCCGCGCGATCACCTCTTGGCCGAGGTAGCACCCCTTCGAATAGCTGACCGCTTGCTGCTCCAACCCCGTCTCGTGCAACCGCCGCTCGCGCCCCGGCGTGTCAGGCCCGACCCGAACGAACCCTGCCTCAATCCTCATGATCTCCATGGCTTCGGCGGCCTCGTCGAGCGGCGCCAGCGGCCCCGCCGCCGCCTCGAGGAGCGCACGCCCGCCGACAACGCCCACCGGCCACGCGACCAGCACGCCCGGATCCCCGCCCAAGCTTCGCCGGATCACCACCGAACCCGGCACCGGACCAGAGGCGCTGCTGCCTTCGTCGGCACGGACTTCCGCCCCGAACGCCGCCACAATCGACGCGCACGCGGGACCCTGCACAATCGCCCAGTGGTACCCGTCGGACACGTCGGACAGCGTGCAGTCGTCGGCGAACAAGAACGCGTCGAGATCCGCTCGCAACGCCGCGACCCGCGACCGCTCGGCGATGAGCCAGAACCGCCCGTCACCAAGCCGATGCAACGAGAACACGTCGACCAGGTGACCCGACCGGGTGACCCGCGCAGACAAATTGCCCGCCCCCGGGACCAGGGCGTTGACCTCGTTCGTCACCTGACTATGCAGGAACGACGCTGCATCTGGGCCAGCGACCTCCAAGATGCCGAGATCGAGCGGACCGCCCCCCGGCGCGTCCACCCAGCAGGACAACGCGCGCGCACGCGCCTCTCGAGCGCGCACCACGCCCCGCTCCGTGACGGGCACCGACATGTCGACTCCGCTCAGAGCGAGAAGCTCTCGCCGCAGCCGCAGGTGTTCGTGGCCATCGGATTATGAAATACAAACCCGCGGCCCTGCAACCCGCTCTTGTGGTCCAGCTCGATGCCGCTCAGGTAGATGGTGCTCTTGCGGTCGAGGAAGACGTTGAACCCGCCGATCTCGATGACGGTGTCCCCGTCCTTTTGCTCCGTGAAGTCGAGCACGTAGGTGAGGCCCGAGCAGCCGCCGCCCTTGATGCCGAGACGCAGCCCGATCGACGCGTCGCCGACCTCGTCCAGCAGGCGGCGGACCTCCTGCTGCGCGGCGTCGGTGAGCCGGACGACCTGGTGACCTGATCCGGACGCTTCTACCGTTTCCATATCGACTCCAAGCTGGCCGAGGCCACGTTACACGCGGGCGCGGCGACCGACAACCGGACGTGTCATAGCGCGGTGCGCACGCGTACCGGCCGCGCGACGATGTCCGAGGTGCCGGTACCGAGCCGGCCGTCCGCCGACGCGCCCCAACACCGCACGGTGCCGTCCTTGAGCAGCGCGCACGCGTGACGATCCCCCACCGCGAGCGACCGCGCGCCACGCACGCGCGCGATCTTTTCGGCAGCAGCAGCCGGATCGGTCGGCGCGCCGCCCTCGCGCGCGAGCGGCAACCCCCAGCACCAAACCCCATCCCGCGCGATCCCGCACCCAGCCGACGCGGTGCCGTCGACCGCAGTAACCGGCGGCAACGGGATCACGTCGGCGCCGCACCGCGCGGAGGCCCCGTCGAGCAAACACCGGGTCGGGTCCGGCTCGTACCTCGGGGCCGGCGTCACCGCGACGGGCACCGGGCCGCGTGACCCACCCCAGCACAGCGCGACGTCGCCGCGCATCGCGCAGGTCGTCGCGCCCCGCGCCTCGATCTGGTCGATGTCGGTGACCTTGGGCGCCACCGGCCCGGACACGGCCGGTGCGACGTCCAGCCCGAGCTGACCAGCGCCGTTGCGCCCCCAACACCACGTGACGCCGCTCGCCTCGGCCGCGCACGACACGTCGCCGCCCGCCGCGATACTCGAGATACGTGGAAGATCCGTAATCAAGGATGGTTCGGGTGACGCGGTGGGTCCCACCCCGGGGCCTTCGCCCCAGCACCGCACCGCCCCGCCGGCGTCCACGCCGCACAGGTGCCGGTCGCCGCTCGCGAGCGCGACGAACGGGCCCGGCGCGCCCCACGTCTCGGGCGCGCACGCCGCCGCTCCGGCCGCGTCCAGGCCACACACAAACGTGGGAGCAACAACTAAATGAGCCAACGAGGACAGGCCGTCGACCGCGGCGGGGCGGTCCGGCCCCCAGCACCACGCGGCCCCGTCGATCGTGAGCCCACAGGTGCGGTCTCCCTCCGCCGCGAGCCACCGAATAGGTGGTATTCCCACGATCTTCGCGGGCGACCACCGTGACGGCCCGCCACCGTCTCCGAGCTGGCCGGCCCCATCGTCGCCCCAACACCAGACCGCCCCGTCCCCGTCGAGGCTGCACGCGTGGCCCCGGCCCGCGACCACCTGCACCGACGACGGCACCGGCACGACCGCGGGCGGGTG
>CAIUDO010000872.1 GCA_903897935.1 uncultured Pseudomonadota bacterium | reverse complement strand
GGGCGACGGGCCCGCCGACACGTCCGGCGACGCCAACGACAGGAGCGCGACCCCGGCGGGGCGATCGCCACCCACCCGATCGAGCCACGCCGCGAGGGCCTGCGCGTCGACCTCGGGCGCGGTCAGGACCAGCGCGAGCACCGACCGCACCGGCAGCGCGTCGGCGCGATCGAGCGCCGCGTCGGCGAGCATCACCAGCTCGTCGCCCTCCGCGCCCTCCGGTGGCACCGCGAGCGCCCGCATCTCGGCCTTGTCGCTCGACAACCGCAGCACCCGCGCCCGCGCGAGCGCGCCGACCGGCCCGGGCTCGGCGACGTAGCCGCGGAACATCGCGAGCGCGCCGACGTGGTCCCCCTCGAGGTACGCCTTCTCGGCGGCGCCGACGCCGTGGGCCTCCTCGACCGAGACCGCGCCGAGCAGGCGAGCGCGCGCGGTAGCCGGGGTGATCTCCACCGTCGAGACGATGCCGCCGACCGAGACCGAGAGCTGGTGCTCGCCGGGTGGGATCCAGACGCGCGCGAGCCGGGGCGACGCGCCCATCGCCGCCATCGAGGCGTCCAACCACGGCCGACCGTCGAGCAGGATCTGCACGTCGAACCGCGTGGTGACGTCTTCCGGGACGAGCTGCGGGGTCACCCGCACCGCCGCCGCGCCTGGACCGGTGACCTGCGCGGTGACCTCCTCCCCGGGCTCCGGAACGCCGATGATCGGCGGCACCGAGCGGTGCCCCCACCCGCCGAGCGGCCACACCGTCTCGACGTCGTGGCGCAGCCCGAGCCGCGCCAGATCGGGATCCTGGACCGCCGCCGCGCGCACACGCACGGACGCGAGCAAAGACTGACCGCCCCACGGCGGGAGGTCGATCGCGGCGCCCTCACCGCGCGCCAGGCGCCGATCTGCCCAGGTGAACCACTGTTCCCACGAGACCTGCTGATCCCGCTCGACCGCGAACCGGACCCGGACGCTCCCGCGGTCCACCGCGACGGTCAACAAGCGCGACACGCCCGCCGCCGGGATGATCTGCCCGTCGGACGTGCCGCGGGTCGCGATCGGGTTGCCGACCGCGTCGATCACCCGGACCTCGACGCGCGGCGCCGACTCGATCAGGACCGCGACGCCGGCGGGCACCGCGAGCTGCCCGTCGGGGCCAACCGCCGCCGACAACGGCGTCGGCACGGACCACGTCGCCGCGAAGGCGGGCGCGGTGGCCGCGAGCCACGCGCACAAGAAGCTGCCGATCACCGTGCCTCCGCGACGCCGATCAGGGCGTCGGCCAACGCGGCGGCGCGAGACGGGTCCGCATAGAGCCCCTCCCGAACCGGCCGCGACAGCTCTAAATGCAGGAATGAGGCTTCGTCCGCGAGGATGCGCCCCTGGACGTTGGTGCGCCCCGCGAGCTTCGGCACGTCCGCGCCGGAGCGCACGTCGACCACCGACAGCCCGATCGAGAGCGCGTCGACCACCGACGTGAAGTCGCCGGGCCACCGCGCCGCCCCCGGCGACACGATCGCGTCGGCCTCCGACGTGGTGGCCGCGAACCCGTGGAGCTGTACGAACAACGGATCCCGGAGCGACTCGGCGAGCGCGAGGGTCATGGCGTTGAACGTGCTCTCTTCGGCGTGCGCGGGATCCGACCCCGGGTGCAGGTCCCGCTCGGCGGTGGCCAGCATCACGCCGCGTATCGACGCGGCGTCGAACATCAGCAGCGCGATCTCGCCGGTGCGGGCGTCGTCGAACGGGTGCGGCGCCTGCAGGATCAGCGCCTCGGGCAGATCACCCAGCCGCAGCGCGAGCAGCCCCGTGCCGCGCACGGCGTCGGGGCCGTCGCTGAGCCAGACGACGCCGTCTTCTTCCACGACCGAGAGCTGAAGGGCGCGCGCGTCACTGACGAGGCGGCGCGGGAGCACCCCCCGAGCGCACGCCCGTGACATCCGCGCGACGAGGTCCCCGAGCGCCACGCGGGCGTCGACGTCGGGCTCGACGAACCCGACGTGCGCCTGGGCCGCCAGGACGCGCTCCCAGCCCGGCGGCTCCGGCGGGGCGACGTCGACCGCGCTCACGGGACCACCACCACGTGCGGTGGCGACGCCGGCCAATGGCGCTGGTCGTCGCCTTCGGCCGGCGCCCACGAGGTGAGCACGCGCACGTAGACCTCCTGGTCGGGCTCGAAGCGCAGCTCCAACGTGGCCGTGCCCGCCGGCACGTCGTCGCGAATCGACAGGTAGAGCGGCTCGACCGCCCACAAGTCGCCCCCCAGGCTGAGGGGCAGCACGCGACGGTCCGCGCGCGGCGCGAGCGCCAGCGCCCCCTTCCACGCCGTGCTCCCTTCGAACACGCCGCTCGGCGGGCCCGCGGGGTCGTCGATCGACCAGAGCGCCTTCAGGCCGGTCGACCGCGACGTCGTGTACGCGTAGACGCTGATCGCCTCGTTGGGCCCTGGGATCGGCAGCCGGAGGGTCTGGCCGTCGCCGAGGCGGTGCACGCGGCGCACCTGCCAGTCGGCGGCGGTCGTGGCGGGGGCGAGGAACACGCCGTCGCCGTCGACGAGCCGCACCTCGGGGGTGCCCTGCGGGGCGCCGTCGAACCGGAGCACGCCCGCGGTCGCGGGGAGCACCACGGAGACCTCGTGGCCGCCGATGTCGAACACGGTCGGTGCCCCGACCTGCTCGACAGGGACGCGGTAATCGACGAGCATGCGCCCGGCCGATCCGACCTCGACGCCCACCGGCTCATCGTCCAGGCGGACACGACCACCCGCGGCGGCGCCGTCGAGGTCGGTCTCGGCGATGAGCTCGAACGCGCCCGGAAGCAGCTGAGGGCGCTTCGGGATGACCGGCGCCGGCGACCGCGGGGCGCGTGGCCGCGCCGCGACCGGGCCTGGCGTGTCCTCCTCGGGCTCCTCTCGCACGACCGGCCGGACCTGCACGTCCATGCGGATGAGGCGCGCCGACCGGACCAAGGCGTCGATCGCGAACGGGCCCCGGTGACGCCACGGGTTGCGGACGTGCGGCTCGTACGTCATCTCGAACGCGAGGTCCTCCGGCAGGTAGTAGGGCGGCGGCACGATGGCGGGCGGCGCCGGCTCGGTGCGCACCCGCAGCTCGACGTCGACGATCCCGTCGACGCCCCGGGCGCGCACGATGGTCGTGCCCTCCGGCGGCTCGAGGTACCGGACCGTCGGGTCGCACACGCGGGCGGTCATGCCGTGGTCGACCTCGGTGTAGCGCTCGTAGGCGGACGGCACGCTCTCGGCTTCGATCCGGTGCGTCTGGAGGACCCGCCCGTCGGCGGCGACCAGGTCGAGCTCGATCGCGGTGGTGCCTTCGGACGACGCGCCGCGGAACGCGGGCAAAGCGCTCCACCGAAGGCGTGGACGCACCGACACCATCACGCGCTCGTCCTCGGAGATCGGGAAGTCGACGGGCTCGAGGCCGGGCGCGACCCGGTAGTACTCCAGGTTGCGGAAGTCTGGCGCGACGAGCTGCTCCGGGGTGAGCCCGGGCATCGGCTCGGAGAGCTCGCGGCGAGGCGGGTCACCGTAGCTGCGAT
>CAIUDO010000871.1 GCA_903897935.1 uncultured Pseudomonadota bacterium | reverse complement strand
GTGATGTGGGCAACGCGTCGCCATGATCCCTATCGAACTGGCAGCCACGATCGCGGCGACGGGTTGTCCAAGGGGGTGGGCGACCGTGTGCGACCCGTGCACCTGCTGCGAAGACGGTCGACCCGTTGATCCCGCAGGGTCGTGCACGGTCGTCCACGCCCGTCATCGTCCCCAGCCGTGGTTGGTGCTGACCCGAGCCGGCAGGACCTGACCCACGTGGGTCACCACGAGGGTCGCGGGGCCGCGCCGGGGACGGCGGTGGACGATGCCGGGCGTGGACGACGTGCACGCCCCTGCGCCCTGCCACGCGTCCCGCTCACGCCGGGTCGACGGGTCGCACACCGTCGCCCACCCCCTTGGACAACCCGTCGCGGCGATCGTCGAACCGACTCCCCGCCGGATCAAGCGACGCGTTGCCCACATCGCCCACCGCCGCTACGACGATTCGTACCGATCTAAGGATATTCTAATCGAGCTTGGACGTGTGCGGATTGTCCCACACGGGCACCCGAGCGCGGCGACCGCCGGTCGCAGCGGCTTACCGGGCGCGGATCCGGGTGATCGCCGGCGGATCGGTGCGCGGCGCCCGGTCCCCGCCGAAGATGCGCTGCAGCAGACCAGCCAGCCCGCCGAGACGGGCGTCGATCAAGGTGAACCGGCGGCCATCGACGGTGTGCAGCACCAACGCCGCCCCGAACGACGGCACCCGCGACCACGCCACGATGTCGCGCCACGGCAACCACGCCGGCCCCTCCTGGAACCAAGCGGCGAGGCCCAGCTTGAAGAACGACAACACGTCGGTGTCGTCGAGGCGGACCCCGAAGAACGGCTCGGCGTCGGCCGGGACCAGCGCGGCGAGGGTCGCGTCCATCATCTCGGCGGGCACGAGCTCGACCGACGACCACGGGAAGCCCTCGAACGCGCGGCTGACCCGCTCGAGGTCGACCTCGTCGACGACGCGCGCGAGGTGGTCGCTCAGCACGACGTCGACGGCGTGCGCGGGCAGCCCGAGCGCAGCGGCCAACGCTACGAGCAGCGCCCGCTCGTCCTCAGCGACGACGCCGTCCGCGAACGCCATCCGCGCGACGAAGCGCAGCGCCGTCCACCGCGACTCCGGCGTCGGGAGCGCCTGCCCCACGGCCTCCATGTCGAGCGGGACCTGGGTGACCCGCAGCACCCACGCGCGCAGCGCCTCCGCGTCGCGGCCGGGCAACAACCGGGTCAGGAAGCCCATCTCGGACTCGGACAAGTCACGATCGGCCGCCGCGGTGTGCACCAGCAGCGCGAGCACGGCCTCATGCTCGCTGCTCACAAGGTCCTGGGACATCGAAGCGCCTCCGGTCGCGCAGCGTACCGCGGCGCCGCGCCCGCTTCCACGCGCCGCCAGAGATCAGCCACCAAAGCCGGTGGTCGGGGTGGCCCCGTCGACGTCGTCGAACACCAGCACGCGCTCCGGCCAGCGAAGGGCCGCGAGCCCGCCGACGAACTTCGAATCGGCTCCGGACCACCGCTCGACGAACCGCCGCCCGACGCTGTAGTCGACGCACATCACGTTCCCGCGCGGCCCTCCCCACGCGAACGGGGCCAGGCGATCCCACAGGTCGACCTTGCCCCGAACGGCGCCCCCGCGCCGCCGCCAGTAGTGCCCGACCACCACGGCCGGGCCGTCATCGTAGCCGTCCCACCAGCGCGCCCGGGTGACGAACCGCCACTTTCCGCCGACGAAGAACACCTCGTCGAGCGACACCGGGACCTCGCGGCCGCTGGTGAGCACCCGGAACGGGTTGCGGAGCTGCTCGGCCGCCGACACCTCCTGCACGGCGACCAGCATGCGGTCGGGGCGAACGTCGGGATCGCGCAGGTCCGCGAAGTGCTGCCGCTCGCGCTCGGCGCGGGCGAGCGCACCGGAGCGCGCGAGCTCGGCGAGCACGGCCTGCTCGGCGTCGTCGGCGAGGGAGGCTACGTCTCCCGAAGGCGGCAGCGCGCGCAGCGCCTCGTGGTCCCAGTCGGCGTGCACCACCCGCAGGTCGTCTCGCTCGAGCGCGACCGGCAGCGTCGCCAGGAACGACCGGATCTCGTCCTGTTCGGCCTGGGACGTCACCTCGCGGCTGTCGAACGGCCGCCGAACGGTGGGGCCGCCCTTCGTGCGCCACGGGTACCCGTCGTTGTGACCGAAGAACCAGCCGTTCCCTTCCTTGTGGTCGGCCTGGAGCACGTTCAGCTCGTGGTTGCCGACCACGCACTGCGCCACCCCGGCCTCGACGAAGCGGCGCACGAGCGCGACGACCGCGGCGCTGTCGGGCCCACGGTCGATGAGATCGCCGACGAACACGAGCGGCCGGGTGACCGTCGCGCGATCGACGTCCGCGCCGAGGCGGGTGAGCAACGCGAGAAGGGCGTCGATCTCGCCGTGCACGTCCCCGATGATGTCGAGGGGGCCGTCGGGGAGCGGGGCGACGAGCTGAGGCATGACGGGCTCACGGTTCGGGTCCGCTGACGTAGCGTCGCCGGGGGGCGGCGCCCACACGAGCCATGGTGGGCCGTTGGCCGCAGCACGGGCGCCCGAGGTTAGGCAGCGGGCGTGACCATCGCCCTCCCCCCGCTCGACGCGCCCCCCGCCACCGTGCGGCGCCGACTGCTCACCACCCAGATGCAGGTCGGCTCCACGCACTTCCCGACGCCGGCCGAGCTGCGCGCGTGGCTGGAGCACCCGGCGCCGTTCTGGGTGCGGCAGCTCGGGAACGACCGGTACGAGCTTGGTCCTCACGCGGGATCGATGGCGGCGGCGGTGTTCTACCCGGTGCTCGAGCTCACGATCGAAGCCGCATCGGCAGGGTGCCGGGTGCGCGCGCGGGTGGTGTGGAACCGGTTCACGCGGCTGTGGCTCCTGCTGTTCGCCGTCATCGCGTCGTTCTGGGCCGTCACGGCGTGGCGGGCCGTCGCCGGGGGCGCGCACTTCAGCGCGCTGTTGTGGTGGCTCGCGGGTGTGTCGTTCGTCGTCGCCGGGGTCGGGCTCGGCTGGCGGCGCGGGCGCGCGCTCATCGAGGAGCGCGTCGGCGCGCTGATCGTAGCGTTGTCGCACGACGCCGCGTCCGACGATTGGTAAGGGGTGCGCGCGCTGGGGCGCAGGGGGCGGCCGTGGTTCGTTCGACGTTGATCTTCGGGTTGCTGGCTGGGTGTGCGAAGACCGCGGACACCGCCGAAGATGTGGACCTGCTCACCCGGCTGACGTCGCGGGGGCCGTACGGGATCGGCTACCGGACCGGCGAGGTCGTCTACCCGGACCCCGATCCTGGCGCGCCCGGCGACCGCTCGTTGCGGCTCGCGCTCTGGTACCCGTCCGACGCCACGTCCGGCACCAGCGTCGACCGCTACGACAGCGTGTTCCCGGCGGAAGAAGACGTCTGGGCCGACGCTCCGGTCGCCGCGGGCGGCGCGTTGCCGGTGCTCGTGTTCTCGCACGGGTCGCAGGCGTACGCGGAGGCCGCCGCGTTCTTGATGAGCCACTTCGCGTCGCACGGCTGGCTCGTCATCGCGCCCGACCACACCGACAACACCACGTTCGACCTCGAAGATCGCACCACGCCGATCTACCTGCAGCGCCCCCACGACATCTCCGCGGTGCTGGACCACGTCGACGCGCTGCCGGCGTCCGATCCGCTCGCGGGGCGCCTGGGCGCGCCCATCGTCGCCGCGGGCCACAGCTTCGGCGGGTACACGGTGCACGCGCTCGCGGGCGCGGCGTTCGACGTCGACGGGGCGTGCGCGGAAGACCCGCGCAGCGCGTTCTGCGACGAGATGACGCCCGACATCGAGGCCCTGCTGAACGCTGGGCTCGCCGACCCCCGCGTCGACGCGATCATGACGCTGGCGTCGGGCGACCTCGACAAGTACGGCGAGGCCGGCATCGCCCGGATCGATCGCCCCCTGCTCCACATGACCGCGAGCCTCGACGATCCCGCTGGCAACGACGAGCTGTGGGCGGCGCTCCGCCAGACACCGGCCCCCCTGCGGGTCGACATCGCCGGGGGCGGGCACAACATGTTCACCGACTTCAGCGGCACCATCGACAGCGACGGCGCGCTCATCGACCCGGAGGTCGGGTGGCGCATCGTGCGGGCGTACACGCTCGCGTTCGGCGAGTTGCAGCGCGGCGACGCGTCGGTCGCGCCGGTGCTCGACGGCTCGTTGGAGGTGGCCCCGGAGGCTGCGTTGGTGCCGTGAGGTCGCGCCGCCTCACCGCGCGCGAAATTTTGTCTCGAATGTTCCAAAGTCGTGTAGCGTTCGCGCGGGCCAACCAACCAGGAGACCCCATGAAAGGCTTACTCGCGCTCGTCGCCACCGCGCTGATCGTCATGACCGGCTGCTCGGCCTCCGCGGTCCAGACCGCGAAAACCAATGGCAAAGGCAACATCCAGGCCGGCATCGAGCCCGGCGTCATCGGTTTCGCGGGGGGCGGCGTGGGCGGGTTCGGCCCCGCGCTCGACCTCGCGGTGCGCTACGGCGTGACCGACACGTTCGACCTCGGCGCGCGCCTCGGAAGCGCCGGCTTCGAGGTCCAGACCAAGTTCCAGCTCACCGGCGACGACGGCGTCGTGCTCGCGCTCGCGCCGTCGCTCGTCCCGCTGATCGTGGGCGGTGGTGGCGTCGGGGGCGGGTACGTCGCGGTGCCGGTCCCGCTGCTCATCGACATCCCGACCGGCGAGTCGGCGCTCGTGCTCGGGCCGCGCATCGTGCCGCGCTTCGTCTTCGGCGGCGGCTCAGGCGTGTCGGCGGGCGGCATGGTGCTGTCGGCGGGCGGCAGCGTCGGCTACGCGGCGAAGCTGGCCGACGGGTTCCGGCTCATGCCGGAGCTGGGCGTCGAGGTGCCGGTCGTCGGCGCCGCAGCGGGCGCCGGCGCGTCGGGCGCCGGCGCGGTGGGTGGCGGCCTGATGTGGCAGTTCAAGCTCGGCGTGTTGCTCGGCAAGACCAAGTAGCGCCGGTCGGTCGTGACGGACCGAGACCCACAGGCGGCCGCGATGACGTTAGCAGCCGTGGTCTCGGTCCCCTCGCCCCGCGGGGTGGCCTCGAGCCCGGAGCGGCGTGGCGAAGGCGTACCCCATACGCAAGGAGCGGGAGCACCACGCGGCGTGGAGCGTGGCGCTGTCGCTGCTCGTGCACGCGTTGGTGCTGCTCGTGCTCGGCCAGTACGTTCCGCCGCGCGCGCCCCCGCACGAGCCACCCGAGGCGCGCGTGATCAACGTGGCGTTCCTCGCGCAAGGCGACGGCGACACGAAGACGCCCCCCGCGGGCGGGGAGGCCGAGCCCGCGCCGCCGCCCCCGTCGCCGCGCGCCACCACGCCGCGCGTGACCGCTCCCGAGGCCGCCCGCGGGACGCTCCCGGCGCCGGTCGAAGCCGCCCCCCCCGCCGAGGTCGCGGCGCCGCCCCCCACCCCGTCCGCGCCGCGCTCGTTCAAGGACTGGAGCCGCGCCAACGCGGCGGCGTCGCGCGCGTGGATGCCGAAGGGCCTGGAGGGGGTCGACGGCGGCGGGGCCGGCGGCAGCGACCTCGTCACGTCGAACGGCCGCGACCAATGCGAGCCCCGCACCAGCCGCCGCGCCGACGTCGTGTACCTGCTGTTCGACTCGTCGGGGTCGATGTCGCCGCAGCTCGAAGCGCAGGCGCTGTCGTGCGCGCACCAGTACGCGAAAGAGGCGCTTCGTCGTGGGTCCTGGGTGGTCGTCGGCAACTTCGCGCGCGGCGCCGCGTTCGCCCCACCCACCCGCACGCTGCAAGACGTCGAGTTCGCGCTGCGCAACAAGCAGGACTACCGGGGGACGATCTTGCCCGCCGCCGAGCTCGGCCGGTACTTCGACCAACACCCGGAGGCCGTGTCGGACCTCGTGATCTTGTCCGACGGGTGGGTGCAGAACCCGGAGGAGGCGATCACGTGGTACCGCTACTTCATGGAGATCAACCCTGACAATCGCGGGATGATGTACTCGGTGGGGGCGGCCGGCGACCCGTCGTTCAGCAGCGCGCTGCGCAGCATCGGCTTCGACGTGTACATCTACCGCGTGTTCTGAGCGTGCCACGCGTGTAGCCAGGCTTCGAGCGCGGGCTCGAGCACGTCCCAGACCCGCCGAAAGTCCGCAGGTCCGCCGCCCCACGGATCGGGCACGTCCTGCCCACCGACCGGCTCGGTGACGAGGCGCGCCCGGCCGCCGTGGCGAGGGTGGCGCTGCTGGATCGTCGCCAGGTTGCTGCGATCCATCACGAGCACGTGGTCGAAGCGCGTCAGGTCGGCCTGCGTGAGCTGCCGCGCGACGTGCCGGTACCACGCGTCGCGCTCCCGCAGCACGCGGGCCGTGCCAGGGTCCATGTCGGCGCCGACGTGGTACGCGGCCGTACCGCACGAGTCGACCACGAACGACGCCGCGCGCCCGAGGGCGGCCACCCGCGCGCGCAACATGCCGTGCGCCATCGGGCTGCGGCAGATGTTGCCGAGGCACACGAACAACACCGAGGTCGCGCCGCCGCCCATGCTGCCTCCGCCCGCCGCAGGCACCCCGCGTTAACCGGCCCGGCATGAAGCCCGAAGTCCTCGCCCCGGTCGGCGACCTGGAGACGCTGCGCGTCGCCCTCGCGGCGGGCGCCGACGCGGTCTACCTCGGGATCGACGAGGGGTTCAACGCGCGCGCGCGCGCCACGAACTTGAGCCTCGCCGCGTTGCCCGGCGCGGTGCGCGAAGCCCACGAAGCGGGCGCCCGAGTGTATGTCACCGTCAACACGTTGGTCTTCGAGCACGAGCTGCCGCGCGTCGTCGAGCTGCTCGTGGCGTTCGCGGAGGCCGGCGTCGACGCGTTGATCGTGCAGGACCCGGCGATCTGCTTGCTCGCCCACGAGGTCTGCCCCGACCTCGAGCTGCACGCCTCCACCCAGATGACGATCTCGTCGCCGGAGTCGGCGCGCATCGCCGCGGCGCTCGGGGTGTCGCGCGTGGTCGCGCCCCGCGAGCTGTCGCTCGCCGAGATCGCGGCGTTGCGGGCCGGCACCGACCTCGAGATCGAGGTGTTCGTACACGGCGCGCTGTGCATGTCGTGGTCGGGGCAGTGCTTGACGAGCGAGGCGTGGGGCGGGCGGTCGGCCAACCGCGGCCAGTGCGCCCAGTCGTGTCGCCTGCCCTACGATCTCGTCGTGGACGGCCAGATCGAGGACCTCGGCGAGGTCCGGTACCTGCTGTCGCCGACCGACCTCAACGGGTACGAGGCGGTGCCGGAGCTGGCGCGCGTCGGCGTACACACGCTGAAGATCGAGGGGCGGCTCAAGGGCCCGGCGTACGTCGCGACCGCGGTGGGCGGCCTCCGCCGGTGGGTCGACGCGATCGCCAGCGGCGCGCACCAGTCGCCCGCCGCGCAAGGCCAGCTCGGCCGCGACCTGCTCGCGATGGCGACCTCGTACTCCCGCGGGTTCACCAGCGGCTTCCTCGACGGCGTCAACCACCAGCAGCTCGTGCCCGGCCGGTTCCCGAAGAGCCGCGGGGTCGGGCTCGGGCGCGTCGTGCGGGTGGCGGGCGAGGCGGTGATCGTGCGCCGCGAGGCCGATCCGAGCGGGCTCGAGCCCGCGCCGCGCGCCGGCATGGGCGTCGGCTTCGACCAGGGGCACCCCGAACAACCAGAGCCGGGTGGGCGGGTCGCGGCGGTCACCCCCACGCGCGACGGCTGGTCGTTGACCTTCGAGCGCGGCCTACCGGCGGGCGTGCGCGCCGGGGACCGGGTGTGGATCACGTCCGACCCCGAGAACCTCGCGACCGCGCGCCGCCTCGTCGACGCCGGCCACCTGGGCCGCCTGCCGGTCCGCGTCGTGGTGCGCGGCGAAGCAGGCCAGCCGCTCACGATCACCGCGACCCACCGCGACACGACCACCACCACCACCACGACCGCGCCGCTCACGGCCGCGCGGGGCGCAGGCCTCGACGCCGCCACGCTGACCGACAAGCTCGGCGCGCTCGGAGGCACCCCGTTCACGCTCGAGGCGCTCGACGCGGCAGGGCTCGGATCGGGCTTGTTCGTGCCACCCGCCGAGCTCAAGGCCGCGCGGCGGCGATTCGTCGACGCGCTCGCCGCCCGCCTCGTCCTCCCGCGCGCCGTCCGCGAGGTGGCCGATCCGATCGGGGCGGCGCGGGCGCGCTCGGCGTCACCCGAGCTCGATCCCGGCGCGCCGCGGATCGTGCCGCTGTGCCGCACCGACGCCCAGCTCGACGCGGTGATCGCCTCCGGGCTGCCCGAGGTCGAGCTCGACTGGATGGAGCGGGTCGGCCTCGCCAAGGCGGTGCGGCGCGCCCGCGACGCCGGGCTCCGCGTGACCGTCGCTACGGTCCGGGTGCAGAAGCCAGGAGAAGAGACGTACGACCGTCACACCGAGCGCCTGCAGCCCGACGCGGTGCTCGTCCGTCATTGGGGCGCGCTCGCGTGGTTCGCCGAGCAGCCGGCGGGGCGTCGGCCGGTGCTGCACGGAGACTTCTCGCTCAACGTCACGAACAGCGTCACCGCGCGGTTCGTGCTCGCCCAGGGCCTCACCACGTTCACGGCCGCCCACGACCTCGATGAGGCGCAGCTGTTCGCCCTGCTCGGCGCGGTGCCGCCCGAGCGCGTCACCGTCGCGGTCCATCACCACATACCGGCGTTTCACACCGAGCATTGTGTGTACGCCGCGCGGCTGTCGACCGGCACCAGCGACAAAGACTGTGGGCGGCCGTGCGAGCGGCACCGGGTCGCGCTGCGGGATCCGGTCGGGCACGACCACCCGGTGCTGGTCGACGTCGCGTGCCGAAACACGGTGTTTAACGCCGCGGCGCAGAGCGCGCCCGCCGTCGCCAACCGGCTGGTCGCCGCTGGGGTGCGCCGCCTGCGGGTCGAATTGGTGTGGGAGAGCGGCGAGGAAGCGGCGCGGGTGCTCGACGCGTGGCAGCGGCTGCTGACGGGACGAGCCACGCCCGCCGAGGTCGCCCGCCAGCTCCGGGTGCACGAGCAGTTCGGGGTGAGCGCCGGCACCATGCAGGTCTACCGCGCGGGGGGGCCATGATCGGCGTGTACGACTCCGGGTACGGCGGCCTCGGCGTGCTGGCCCACCTGCGCGCCGCGTTGCCCGACCACGACTTCGTGTACCTGGGCGACAACGGGCGCGCGCCGTACGGAGGCCGGGACGTCGGCACGGTGCTCGACTTCGCTGAGCAGGCCGTGGAGCGGCTCATCGAGGAGGGCTGCGAGATCGTGGTGGTTGCGTGCCACACGGTCTCGTGCGTTGGGCTGCGCCACCTGCAGCGCCGCTACGCCCCGGTCGACGGTCGGTTTCGGGTGCTCGGGGTGACCATCCCGGGCGCCGAGCTGGCGGTCCGGCACACCCGCGGCCACGTCGGCGTCTTGGCCACTGCGCGAACGGTCGCCAGCGGGACGTGGGAGGCGGAGATCCACAAGCTCGACCCGTCGGTTCGGGTCAGCCAGGTAGCGGCACCCCTGCTCGCGGCGATCGTCGAGGAGGGGTGGGAGGACAGCCCGGTCGCGCGAGACGCGGTCGCCCGGTACGTGGCGCGGCTGCCCGGGGGCGTCGACACGGTCGTGCTGGGGTGCACCCACTACCCGCTCCTGCTGCCCGCGATCCGACAGGCGATGCCGGACGGGGTGTTGGTGGTCGACCCTGCGCCGTTCGTCGCGGATCGGCTGGTCGACTGGGCGCGGCGGCACCCGGGCCGGCTGGAGGCGGGGTCGGGGGCGCTGCGCGTGCTGTGCACCGGCGACGCGGCCGCGTTCGTGTTGCATGGCGCGCGGTTCTTGGGCGCGCCCATCCCGGAGGTCATCCCGATCGCGGAGCACCAGGGCCGGTTGGCGCACCGGGGAGCGAGCGCCTCCCCCGCCGGTCAGGTGGTGCGGTAGGTCGTGGACCGGCGGCCCCGGCGCAGCCACCCCGCGACGACCGCCGCCGCCCACCACGCGCCGCCAGCTCCGACGAGCGCGTCGCAGCCGCAGCCCTTCCCGTCGTCGTCGCCGGGGCCACGCGGCGCGCGACCGGTGTCCACGGCGTCGCCCCCGTCCGCCCACGCCGCGCACCCGCCGTCCGCGAACACCGACGCGACCTCCGCGTCGGTCAGCGGCACGTCGAACACACACACGTCGTCTACTGCGCCTGCCCAGTAGCTCCCGTCGACGTCGACCGTGTCGGATCCGACGTACAGCAGCCCCCGACTCGCTCCGGACGGCAGCCGCGTGAACCCCACCGGCGCCCCCAACGGCGCGCCGTCCACGTAGAACCGGACCTGCTGGGCCGCGACGTCCCGCACCAGCGCGTAGTGGTGCCATCCGCCGTCGGTGGGGGCCGGCGCGGTCGACGTCAGCGTGACGTTGACCCCCTCCCCCCACTCCCAGAACGCCACCAGCCGCCCATCCGCGCGCACCGACAGCCAATAAGCGTAGTTCGTCTCTTCGTCTTCGGTGTACTCGTCGTTGGTGGCGTACACCACGAGCGCGTTATCCCACTCGCCTGCCCCCAGCTGGTCGGCGCGCGCGAACACCGACAGGGTGAGGTCCCCCTTGATGCTGTGCTGGTACGACCGGATGCTCGCGGCTTCGAGCGCGGACCCCTCTCCGTCCAACGTCAGCACGCGGCCGCGCGCGGGATCGTCGACAAGCGCGGCGCCACCGAGCGGAGCGGCGTCGATGCCGTGCCCGACGTCGAGCGGGGCGTGATCGGCGGCGTCATCGTCGAGCGGGTACCACGCGACGAGGCCGCGCGGCTTGCCTTCGTCGCCGCGGATCACGAACCGATCGACCTCGTCGTCGTAGTGGCCGTCGCCGTCTTCGTCGCGGTAGAACGCCGCCTCTACGCGCTCCCCGTCCACCTCGACGAGCACGAACCCATACCCAAGGTTCGACGGCCGGACCGGCTCGTACCCCTGGTAGCCGCCTCCCGTGCCCGCGATCACCTCCCACGTCGACGCGCTGCCGGAGCGCCCAGGCGCCATCGCCCCGCCCCCGAGCTGACCTGGCTGATACAGGTGCCAGTGCCCAGTGAACAACGCCGCGACGTCGTAAACCAGCAACGACTGCCAGAAGTCGCCCTGGGTGCCCCCCATCGCGGTGTCGTACGCGCTCCACGACACCGGGTGGTGCGTGAACGTGAACACGTGCGCGCGCGACGCGCCTTCGCGCAGCACCGGCTCGAGCCAGCCCATGTCGGGCGTGACGTTGGTGCCCCAGTCGTCGTCCGACAGCACGCTGACGAGCCGCACGTCGTCCACGTCGAGGTACCACGACAGCGCCACCGCGTCGTCGGGTGACGTCTCCACGGGGACCATCGCCCCGAACACTTCGGCGAACGCCTCCTTCGCGCCAGGCCCCGCGTACAGGTCGTGGTTGCCCGTCATCGGGTACCGCGGGCAGTCGAGCCCGGCGGTGACGGCCAGCCAGTCCTGCCACGCGGCGACCTGGCCCGGCACGTCGCCAGCACCGTTCGTAAGATCTCCGACGAAGAACGCCATGTCCGGAGACAGCGTGTTCATGTCTTCGACGAGCTGCGCGACGACGCCTTCGTTGACGCCGGCGCCGTCGTGCGCCTGGGTGTCTCCGACGACGACGAAGCGCAGATCCGCGGCGAGCGCGCCGTGGCCGACGAGCAGGAGCATCAACATGGCGCTACGCTACCGTCCTCGCCGGGTGCCGGCTACCCCATTCGTGATCACACGGCGCAGGTTGGCGACACCCTGCACTCGAGGTGAACCATGGTCCGGAGCGTCCTCTTTGGTGCCCTGGCGGGGTGCGTCGACGGTGGACCCGTCGTGATTCGAGACACCGGCGACACGGACACCGAGGAGATCGACGAGACCGAGGTCCCGCCCCCGGTGTTCCTGCTCGAGGTCGGCGGCGCGGGCCCCGTGGAGTGGCTTCGGGCGCTCGACGACGCCACGGGAGATGCCCTGCCCGAGGTGGTCGCGTTCTCCGAGGTGAGCGGCACCAGCGTGTTCGTCGTCGACCAAAGCGGCATCGTCGGGCAGGTGCACGGCGTCGACGACGTCGCGGCGCCCGGAGACGTCGACGGCGACGGCCTGGACGACCTCGCGATCACTGTCGACGACGTGCTCGGCGTCGTGCACGGCCCGTTGACCATGGACGCCGACGCGTGGACCGCCGCGACCCCCATGACGCCGATGGGGGGGGACCCCTGGGTCGGCGCGCTCGCCGATGGCCGAGGTGACGTAGACGGAGACGGGCGCGACGACGTCGTCTACGGGTTCGTCGACAGCTCGTACACCGAGTCCATCGGCATCAACGGCGTGTCCAGGGTGTTCGACGGGACGGACGCCGACACGATCGCGTTGTTGCCGACCGCCGACGGCACGATCGACATCATCGCGCGGGACGGCGCCTCGGTCGAGGTGTTCCCCCTGTCGACCTTCGCGTTCACGTACGCCAGCGCCTTGGACCAGTTCTCCGGGGAGATCCGGGTGATCGGCGACGTCGACGAGGACGGGCTCGCCGACCTCGCCGCCGAGACGTCCCACGGGCGCTTCGTGGGGCACGTAATCGTCACCACCACGGGCCTCGTCGTCGAGCCCCCCGGGCGCTCGGTGTTCGAGGGTCAGGCAGACGGGGGCGCCGACGTCGACGCGGACGGCCACCCCGACGTCGTGATGTCGTGGACCCAGGACGGGGTCGTGCGCGCCGCGCTCGGGTTCGGGCCCGTCGCCGCGTTCGACGATCTCGGCGTCGTCGTCGAAGGCCCCGACGGCGCCGCGCTTACGGGCGCCATCGCGCTCGTCGACCTGAACCTCGACGGGCACAGCGACGTCGCGCTGGGCACCACCGACGGCCTCGTCGTGGTGGACGGTCTCTGGTTGGCGACGATCCGCCCCCCCCTGACGGCCCCCCCCACCGACGACGCCTGGGACCCCTGCGCCGGGAGCCCCCCCGGCCCGCGGGCCCTCGCGGGAGGCGCACGCACGCCGCTCGTCGGCGCCGTCTCCATCGACGCGGCGGCGATGTCCTTCATCGGCGACTACGGCGACGTCACGGACCTCGGCGTCGCCGACGTCGACGGCGACGGCAACAACGACCTGATCGCCGCCACGCCCCATTGGGTCGGCTCCGACGACGACACCTCCGGCGCCGTCCACACCGCGCGCACGCCCACGCTCGGCGCGCAGCCGCTGCTGACCGACGACAGCGTGTACGGTGTGGGGTCCAGCTCGAGCTTCGGCTACCGGATCTCGGCCGCCGACGCCGACGCCGACGGCGTCGCCGACGTGCTCGCGAGCGCGACCGGGGAGTACGTCGACGGGGAGTTCGACGGCATCTACCTCCTCCCCGGCACCCCCACCGGCGTCACGTGCCGTGACGACGCGCCGCGCTTCACGGTGCCCGGGAGCGGGTTCGTCACCGGGGCGCTGCTCGAGGACCACAACGGCGATGGCGCCGCCGAGATCGTGGGGGCGGACCTCCGCGACAAGGTGTCGTTCTGGGCGTCCCCGCACCCCGCTGGCGGCGCGCGACGCGACGCGTGGCTCGAGATCTCCCCCTCTGACGGCTACGATCTCGGCGCCACGTTGTCGGAGGTCGGAGACATCGACGGGGACGGGCGATCCGAGATGGCGATCAGCGAGTCGTGGGTCAACCAGTCGCGGGTGCACGTCGTCGACCCGGACGGCTGGAGCGGGAGCGTCATCATCGAAGACGTCGCCGCGATCACCTGGCACCACACGTTGTCGAGCCGCCTGGGGTGGGCGCTGTCGCCTGCGGGCGACGTCGACGGTGACGGGCGCGCCGACGTGCTCGCCGGCGCGCCGGACGCCGAGTCGACAGCGCTGGCGTGGTCCGCGGGGCAGGCGTTCGTGCTCGCCACGGGGAGGTCTGGAGCGGCCGAAGACGAGGCGATGTGGCTCATCGAGGGGGCCGAGGGGGCGGGGGTCGGTTACGCGGTGGCGGGGGGCGGAGACACCGACAGCGACGGCCTCCCCGAGGTGCTTGTCGGCAGCGACGGCAGCACGTCGGCGTGGCTGTTCGAAGACCTGGCGGCGGGGGTCTGGGGGCCGGAGCACGCCCGCGCGACGTTCACCGGCGTCGACGACGGGTACTTCGACTTCGGGACCGCGGTCGCGCTCGGGGATCTCGACGGCGACGGCCTCGACGACGTGATCATCGGCGGCGACGCCGAAGTCGGGCTCAGCCCGGTGGGCTCGGTGTGGGTCTGGTTCGGCGCGATGTAGGGCCCACGCGTCTCTTGCGCCTCCGCGGGCTGAGAGCAGCGACGACGAGGTCGCGCCGCCGCAAGGCTTGGGAGCGCGTGGCGGGGCGACGGGCCGCGCCGTGACCACCACCCCGCGCCGATCAACGAGTACCTGCGAAACCGCGCTCGGGCGGGCTGAACGCCCGCGGACCGGCGGGCTGAAAGCGATCCGCTTCGGCCTCGTGCGGCACGCGGGCCACCAGCCGGGTACCGGGGACCGCACAGGAGCCGCAGTGTTCGAGTCCGAGCAGAAGCCCGTCCGGTTCGTCGCCATCCCGCCGCCGCCGCCCGAGCAGCGGGTGTGTCGAGGCGCCACGTTTGCGCCCGAGGGCACCAAGCGCGACCGCTACGCGTTGCCCGGCCGCCTCGACTCCGCCAGCCCGGTCGGCTACCGCACCCGGCTGTCGCTTCGTCCGGACGAAGCACAACACGCGCTCGATCTGCTGTCGATGGAGCGCCCGACCGCGTTCCACCCGGGCGCCGGTCCCACCGAGCAGGAGCTGTTCGAAGAGTGCGCGTTGGGCGTGCTCTCTGCGCGACAGTCCACCAACTACCGCGGCCACGAGCAGGTCACCCTCGGCCCCGCCGACAGCGCGCGCGCCGCCGCGCTGCTGCGCACGCTGGCCCACCGCGAGGCCGAGCCGCTCGAGGGCGCCACCCACACGCACCTCGTGTTGTCGCGCCCGTACCGCACGCCGTTCACGCTCCTGCTCACGTTCGTCGGGCATCGGCCCATCACGAGCCTCGTGACCGTCCCGATGCGGGCGTGGCGAAAGCGAACCCAGCACGCCGACGACATCCCGACCATCGGCTACCTGCAGCACCTGCACGTCGGCATCCTCGCCGACGCGATGGAGCGCGCCGCGGTGCTCGCGAGCGACGGGCGCCGCCGAGCGATGGTCTTCATGGCGCCGTTCGCGGGCGCCGAGCGCCTCGCCGAGAACCACGCCGCCATCGAGCAGCTCGAGGTGCTCGCCGGGCTCACGCCCAGCAAGCGCGCCCGCGGGTGGCGGCTCGCCCTCGTCGCGCAGGTCGGGCACGCGGACCCGATCGCCATCCCCAGAGCGACCTGTCGCCGGATCGCGGCGAACCTGCTGGCCTTCCGCAGCGAGCGCATTCAGCCGGGCGTGAACCACGAAGACAAGGCGCCCGCCCAGTACCGCACGCGGCAGGACATGGACGTACCGGACGAGCTCACCGAGATGGCCGGTCGCGCCGGCCTCAACGCGTTCACGCACTGGACGGGCCGTGACCGCGAGCGCGCCCGCGACGTGCTCGTGCTCGACCGCATCGACGTCCTGACGCCCGGCGGCAAAGAGCGGCTCCGCGCCGTTCGGCGCGAGCTGGAGGCGATCACCGACCGCGTGGTGCGCGACCTCCCCCTGTGGGCCGACCTGCCGACGGGGCGCGCGCTGTCGCGCAACGCGCTCCGCGGCAAGAAGGCGTTCGCCCTCACCGGGCAGCGAATCTACCTGGGCGGCTTGTCCCGCAGCGCGTGCGCGTCGGCCGGGCTCGGCTGGGAGCACGCGATCCGCGCGTTCGGCGCCGCGGCGTCCCGGAGCGGGCTCGTCGCCGAGATCGCAGGCGCGACCAACATCCCCGACGGGTGTGACCTGCTCGGCGGCGTCTGCCTGATGGCCGGGCCGGTCAACCAGAACGACATCGGCAAGCAGTTCTACGGCATGGAGGACCTGCTCGCCGCCCGTCAGCCGCACCGCGACCCGACCGCGCTGCTCGTCTGGACGCTGAAGGCCAAGACGGTCGCGGATCCGATCGGCAACGAAGAGCAGCTGCTGAGCGCGGCCCAGAAGGGGGCGCTGGTCGATCTGCGCGCCGGCCCCCACGAGGTCTGCGCGACGCGACACGGCGACCATCTGCGCCCGATACGGCGCGACGGCGCCGCATGCAACACAGAGCGCGCC
This sequence comes from uncultured Pseudomonadota bacterium, assembly GCA_903897935.1. Taxonomy (GTDB): domain Bacteria; phylum Myxococcota_A; class UBA796; order UBA796; genus CAIUDO01. The sequence continues at coordinate 1,669 of CAIUDO010000871.1, read as the reverse complement.
TACCATGACCAGGGCAACTTCGTGACGGATCCGGGCGGCGTGGACATCCCCGGCAACCGCGGCGCGCCGTGGCCGGCCGCGTTGGCCGAGCGCCCGGTGTGGCCGGACTGACGGACGTCCGTCGGTCGGAGCGCATCGCGTTGCACGAACCTCGATAATCGTAGGCACGAACGCTGAAGGAGCCTCGCGCGGAGGCTCCCGATGCCCGCTCCCGCCCACGACGTCCGCAAGCGTAAGAACCGCAACCGCCCGCCGCACGTCGCCGCCGAGCGCTCGCGGTCCCTCCACGAATACGAAGCAGCGAACGAGCGCCGCGCGGACGGCCCGGTCGGCAACCGGGACGCCCAGGAGGTGCTCGGCGCGGTCGGGAGCGGGCAGCCGCTCGCCCCGTGGCTGCAGCAGCGCATGGAGGACCTGCTCGGCGTCGACCTCACCCGCGTCCGCGTGCACACGAACGCCGCCGCCGCGTCCGCGACCCAGCAGCTCCACGCCGACGCCGCGGCGCTCGGCGCCGACGTGTTCTTCGCGCCCGGCCAGTTCCGCCCGGGAACCACCTCCGGCGACGCCCTCATCGCGCACGAGCTCACCCACGTCGCGCAGGCCGCGACCGGCATGACCGAGCTTCGTAGCCGCGCCGCGCTCGAGTCCGAGGCCGACCGGGTGTCGTCGGGGCGCGCCGCGCTCTCCGCCGCCGCCGACGCGCTCGGCGCCAGCGCGTTCTCGGCCCCGGCGGCCGCGCCGGTGCTGTTGTCGGAGTCGGACGCCGCGCCGGAGGCTGACCCGTCCGCCACCTGCTCCACCGAGGAGGCACCGGAGGAGGACCCGTACGCGACGAGCGAACAGGAGCAGGCACCGGAGGAGGACCCGTACCCCACGAGCGAACAGGAGCAGGCCGCCGTCGAGGCCGTCACCGCCGCGATCGGCGCCGATCAGCCGGTCGAAGCAGCGGTGAGCGCGCTCGAAGAGCAGTCGTCGGCCCCCGAAGTGACCGGCGTCGTAGACCTCGGCGTATGCGAGGTGGCCCCTGCCCCGCCGCTGCCGGCCACGCCTGCGGTCACCGTCCCCGAAGCCCCAGTGTTGCCCGACGGGAACCTCGGCACCTGCGACCAGCCGATCGCGTTGACCGGACCGATGCCGACCGACGCCGTGCTCGACCCGGTGATGGACATGATGTGGGATCGCACCGAGTTCGACGCGCTGTGCGCGTCGTACCACTTCGTGCCCGGCAACCTCGCCGGACCGACCCAAGCCGTCGTGAACACGATCCTCGGGGACGTCGGACAGGACGTGCGGATCGGGGTCGACGTGGTGTTCAGCGCGTCCGAGGCGGTCGCGGTCGAGCTGTCTGGCAAGCTCAACCCGTTCACCGCTACGCTGTCGATGGTCTCCGCGATGAGCAGCACCGCGGCCGCTGGGCAAGCTGTGGTCACGGGTGCCCCATGGACGGACGTCGCCGGCGCCTCGATCAGCTCCGTCCAGAGCGCGCTCTCCGCGGTGAGCGACCTGATCGCCAAAGTGGAGAGCGCCACGTCCGCGGTGGCCGCCGCAGCGATCGCGACCACCGCCGCCGGCACGGCCGCTCCGGCGTCCGCGGCAGGGCCCGAAGGGACCGCCGCCGGGGCAACGGCTGGGGCGGCGGGAGGCAACGTCGCCGGTGCCGCCGCGGAGG
>CAIUDO010000870.1 GCA_903897935.1 uncultured Pseudomonadota bacterium | reverse complement strand
GCGCTCGGCCAACCAGCCAGGCTTCAGACAAATGCACCGGCCAAGCTACCATCTCTGCGAGGTGCCGCTTGACGGAGCCCGATCTGCACCCGAATCAATATACACGTGTATAAGGTTCCCTCGCTTCCCTGACGCCTCAGGTCCACACCGCGCGCGCGAACGCGCTCGGCGGCTTGCCTACCGCGGCCCGGAAGTCGCGCGTCAGGTGGGCGTGATCGGCGTACCCGAGCGTGAACGCCAGCTCCGACAGGTCCGCCGCGCCGCCGCGCTCGAGCCGGGCGGCGACCTCCTGCAGCCGGTGGCGCCGAATCACGAACTTTGGCGACGCCCCTACGTTCAGGCGAAACAGCCGCTGTAAGGAGCGCAGCGACAAGCCCTCGGCGTCCGCGAGCGCCTCGGCGCGCAGCAGCCCCGGATCGGCCGCGACGCGGGCGCACGCGTCGATGGCCTGGGCGGTGTCGGGCCGCGCGTGTAGGTGACGTCGTGCGAACGTGGCCAGGGCGTCGAACGCGACGTCGTCGTCCGGGTCGAGCAGCCGAGGGTCGTCGGCCGGTCCGAGCGCCGCTTCGATCGGGATCAGCCGGTCGCTCAAGGCGCTCGCATCGGCCACCAACGCGCCGGCCGCCCCTGGCCGCAGCTTCATGGCGTGCACGTACCCTACGCCGGCCAGCGTTCGCTCCCAGAGCCGGGTCCACACGCCGACGACGCGCTTCGACACCACGTCGGGGCCAGACCGCTCGAAGCAGATGTGCACCGACGGGTCCCCGAGCATCTGCGTGGTGTGTGGCGCGTCGACGGGCAGGTCCCACCGGCCGACCCAGAAGCAGGCCACCAGACCGGCGAGGTCCGGCGGCGGCGGGCGCGTCGCGGCGTCGACCCGGGACCCGCTGACGCGGCTCGACACCAAGCCGCGGGCCCGGCGCGTTTGTTCAAGCGTCGGCATCGGGGTGGATCATAGCCTGCGGGTGGAGGTGCCCAGTGCCCACGACGTGTACGATCGCGATGTCCGAGATCCCCGCTTACGACGGTCCCCACGCCATCCCCGGCATCCGGTTCCGCGCCGCCCGCGCCGCCCTCGGTGTGACGGCGTGGGGCATGAACGTGCTCGAGCTCGACCCGAACAACTCCGGACACCCGGAGCACGACCACGCTGGGGACGGCCAGGAGGAGGTCTACGTCGTGCTCGACGGCAGCGTGGTGCTCGTCGTGGACGGCGTCGAGCGGGTGCTCGTCGCCGGGGACCTCGCGCGGGTGGCGCCCGAAGCGCGGCGTAAGCTCGTCACGCGCGCCGACGGCGTCCGAATCCTCGCGCTCGGCGGCACCCCCGGCGTGGCGTTCGTGCCCACGCTTTAGGGGCTGGATCGGTATAGGCAGGCGCGTGGAGGTCTCGTGCCGGCCGCGATCCCGCCCGGATGGGCTACCCGCTCGTTCGGCGACTGCGCGCGCCTGCTCAGGCGTCGCGTCGACCCGCAGGCCTCCCCCGACACGCCGTACGTCGGGCTCGAGCACATCGGGGTCGGCACGTTGCACCTCGTCGGGGTGGGTCGCTGCGGCGACGTCACGGGCCCTGCGCAGCGGGTCGAGCCGGGAGACGTGCTGTTCGGCAAGCTGCGCCCGTACTTTCGAAAGGTCGTGCGCGCGCGCGAGCGGCTCGTGTGCACCGAAGAGGCGTGGGTGTTGGCCCCAAGAGAAGGGGTTGACGCTCGGTTCTTGTTCTACCTCGCCGCGAACCCCGCGTTCGTCGACGCGTGCGCTGCCGCCGCGGCGGGGTCACGCATGCCGCGTACGGACTGGGCGTTCGCCGCCGCGTGGCCGGTCGCGCTCCCGCCCGTGGACGAGCAGCGCCGCATCGCAGCCACGCTCGGGGCGCTCGACGACAAGATCGTGCTCCTTCGCGCCATGAACGACACCCTGGAGCAGATCGCGCGCGCGCTCTTCGCGTCGTGGTTCGGCGGGTACGACCCCGACGCCGCCGCTCCGGCCGGGGGCTCGCTGGCGGACGTCGCCGATCGCGTGCGTGAGCCGGTGCGCCCGATCGCGCTGCGCGCCGACACGCCGTACATCGGGTTCGAGCATGTGCCGCGCCGAAGCGCCGCGCTGTACGAGTGGGGGCGCGTCGACGGAGTAACAGACACCAAGCTGCGCTTTCGAGCGGGCGATACGCTGTTTGGCGCGCTGCGCCCGAACCTCCACAAGGTTGTGCCGGCGCCGATGGATGGCGTGACGTCGACCGAGATGTTCGTCGTCCGGGCCCGCGACGACGCGTGGCGATGGTTCGTCTACGGGCACTTGAGCGCAGACGCGACCATCGCGCACGCGTCGGCGTCCGCCGACGGCACCCGGATGCCGCGTGCCCGGTGGGAGGATCTGTGTCGGTTGCGCGTGGTGATCCCGCCGCGGGCGCGCGCGGCCGCGTTCGGCGCGGTCGTCGAGCCGCTGTTCGCCCGCGTGGCCCACAACGTGCGCGTGTGCCGGACCCTGACCGAGCTGCGCGACGCGCTCCTGCCCAAGCTGCTGTCCGGCGGCGTGGCCGCGGGCCCGTGACGTTCGGACGCGCCCCGCCCTTGGTGAGGACGCTCCTGGCCTCCGAAGACGACCGGGCGTCGACCTCACCACGTCGAGCATGAGGGGCGGGCGTCGAGCTGGAGCGGTAGGGCGAGCCGATTGCACGAATTCCGTGCGCCCAGCCCTGCGGCGATGACGCGCTCGGTCCGTTAGCTGGCGCGTCCGCTCTCACGCAGGAACCGCGAATGTCGTACGACGTCAGCACGCTGATCGGCCGCACTCAAGCTGCTTATGCCGTTGCCCGGGACCCGTTCGGGTACGCCGTCAAGCCGCTCTTCTTGTTCGCCGGCATGGCGTACATGCGCCTCATGATGGTGACGGGGATGGCCTTCGATCGGCTGTTCTTCCCGGTCGCCCGCACCGAGGTGAAGAAGCCGATCGTCATCATCGGCAACCACCGCACCGGCTCCACGTTCCTCCAGCGCTTCTTGCACGACGAGGGCTTCGGCTCCGGCATGAAGCTCTACCAGCTCATCTACCCCTCGCTGACGATGCAGGTGTTCATCCGTCCGCTGCTGCCGATCCTCGAGCGCTTCTCGCCGACCAAGCACCACGACAAGAAGGTGCACGAGTCCGGGCTGCAGATCGTCGAGACCGACGACGCGTCGATGACCTTCCGCTTCTTCGACGGCTTCTTCTTGTATGGCTTCATCCTGTCCTTCCTCGCTGGGGAAGACCTGATCCGGCGGTTCACCCCCGAGGGCCGCGACACCTCGTCGCGCGACTGGGCCTGGATGCGCGAGCTGTGGAAGCGCAACCTCATCACGTCCGGCCACTCGCGGGTCATCGCGAAGCTGTTCAGCGTGACGCCGCAAACACCGGCGTTCCTCAAGGAGTTCCCGGACGCGAAGGTGCTGTACCTCGCGCGCGACCCGCTCAACGTGATCCCGTCGACGATGAGCCTGCTCGAGAGCGTGTTGTCGACGGCCCTCGGCTACGACAAGCTGCCCCAGGAGGTCAAGGAGCGGCACCAGAAGCGGGTCTACTCCGCCGTTGTCGAGCTCATGCGCCGGTTTCACACCGACTGGACGAGCGGCGCGATCCCCCACGATCGGGTGCTCATCGTCCGCTTCGACCGCCTGATGACGGACTTCGAGCCGATGATGGACGAGATCTGCAAGTTCTGTGAGCTCGAGATGACGGACGCTCAGCGCCAGGCGATCGCCAAGCGCGGCGCGAAGCAGCGCGCGTACAAGTCGGGCCACGGCTACGACCTGTCGAAGTACGGGCTCACCGAAGAGCAGGTCCGCCGCGACTGCGCGTTCTTCTACGACACGTTCATGCCGGACCTGGCAGCCTGAAGGGCATTGCTCCCGTCGCCCGCTGGCGG
>CAIUDO010000869.1 GCA_903897935.1 uncultured Pseudomonadota bacterium | reverse complement strand
TGGCCCTCAACTACTACGAATAACCGAGTAAGGAGCATAGAAACAACAGACCGAACTGAACGCGGCTCGACAACTACGGAATCAACCCGAAGTGGGGAGTTCTAGTTGTCGCCGTGGGGAGAAGTAGTTGTCGTTGCGCACATGACCCCGATCCCGGCCTGGATGAACGCGGATGATGCGCAAGCGGGCGTGCGCTCGCTCGTGCGCTCCACCGACGAGCTCGTCGTCGGGCCCCTGAAGGCCGCTGGTGACGATGTCGAATGGGCCGAGGCGCTCGACCGTGTGCTCCCGACGTGGGCTGGCCTCCGCATCGCCCTCGCGCAGGCAGGCATCCAGGCGCTCGGGGTCGAGACGCTCGAAGCGGCGGCGCGCGAGGTCGCCGAGCTTCCGCTGACGTTGCTCCCGGAGCCCGCCCACGGAGCGGCGGTCTACGCCATCGACCTGCTGGTGTGGCTCGGAGAGCAGACGCTCGCTGCCGTCCGTCGCCGTGCCGCGCTGGACGTGGAGGCGGTCCAGGCGGTCGTCCAGGACGTGGCCGTGATCGAATTGTGCTGGCTCACCCTGGTGGGTTCGAGGCGGCCGGCCGCTGTCGTCGCGGAGGCTGCTGCCTGGGAGGCCTACAGCCGCGCCCGCCCACTCGGTCCGCTCGTTCGCCGCATCGGCCTCGACCTCGCTGGGTTTCCGGTAGAGACGAGGGACGAGGCCGTCTCCCGCGGGCTCGCCCAGGTCGCCCTCGTGTCGTCGCTGTGGACCTTGGCAGACACGGTCGCTGTTGAGGCCGCGCGTCTCCGTGAACCGCTGTCGGCGCCATGACGGTGGATATCGGGCGGTCGTCCTCGACACGAGGGCGATCTCGGCGCTGCTCGACGCCCGCAAGCCCGACCACGCGGACGCACAGCGTGCACTTCGCGCGCTGCTCGCCGCGGATGCGAACGAGCTGTCCCGCTGTTCATCGTGCCGGACCTCGTCGTCTACGAGGTCGTCGGGGGTTGCTGAAGCGGGCCAACCGGCGGCTACTGGTGCAATTCGACCACTTGGTCCGCAATCATGCACACGTACATCCCTTCGACGAAGCGACCGCACAGCGCGCGGCCGAGGAGTGGGTCACGCGGACCCGGGCAGGGAAGACGCCAGGCGAGCTCGACCTGTTGATCGCCGTGACGGGCGCAGTCCTGGGCGCGGACGTGGTCACGGCCGACGAGGGCTTCCCGGAGCCATCGGGCGTCAGGCTGCGGCGCTGGGCCGACCTCACCGAGGGCTGATCGCGCCAAGTGTGGTTGCATCCAGGTCGCCGCGTCGGCGAATTGTTCGCATAGGCCGGAGGGTTCGCGCCACTCGATGGTCAGCGTTCCTTTGCCCCAATGCGAGCTCGAAACCCTGAAGTTGAGCCGCTTCCGCTGGTCCGTTCCGGGGCGTTCGGCGAACAGGGCGGCCGCCTCCCGGCCGAGCGCGAGCAGCATCCCGCCCACCTCCATGTAGGTCTGGTTCGCGTCCTCGGCGGGTCTCGCGAACATGATCGCGTACGAGGGCATCGACCTCCAGACGCGTACCTGCGGGATCCACCACCTCGACCTGCAGTGGGAGCCGTCCACGCTCCAGCAGTGCAACGGGCGCGGCGTCCGCCAGGGCAACACCCGGTCGGGGGCGGGCTCCGGTTCTACCTCATGTCAGGTCCTCGCTCGCCAATGTTCTGCGCCCGAGCTACATGCTCCGGCTGGCTGCGCGTCGCCCGGTCCGTGGGGCCGACATCGTGTCGGGTACGTCGGTCGGCGCGCTCACGGGGCCTTTGCAGGGTCATGGTCCGAGCGCTCCCGCGAGCACGAGCGTGACCGTTCCGGCGTCTTCGTATTCGGGGACGTCTACGCCGGTCGCCCCGATCAGTGCGTCGACCCGTCCATCGCCGTCGAAGTCTCCCGTCACCACCGTCTCACCCGCGTTGTCGCCGGTGCGCTCGCCGACGAGCGCGAACGCAGACGCTGCCAACGAGAGAGATGCCGGGTCGAGAGGTAGGTCAAACCCATAGATCGCGCCTGGAACTTGGTAGCTGGTGGGGGCTGCGAGCAAGAGCTCCGGCGCGCCGTTCCCGTTCAGGTCTGCGCCCACGGCCGAAGCGAACCCCAGCATCGACCCGAGCGCCTCCCCTTCGACGTGGGGCAGGTCTACCGAAAGCACGTGCGTGCCGGGACCAGGGGCGTGCACCAACCACGTACGTCCCAGATTTGTTCCCGAAGGCCCACGTGACGGAATCAGGAGGTCTTCCTGCCCATCACCCGTCAGGTCGTCGGCCCGCATCGCGCTGGATATCCCCACGAACTCCCGATCCTCGTCGCCTACGTACCGCGCCCACGCAGCGCCTTGCTCCAGGCTGCCAGGGTCCAATGGCCCCGCGAAGACGTATACAGCGCCCGTGTTCCCGAACGTGGGGTCACAGGCGGCCGAGATGACCAAATCGGCGTGACCGTCATTGTTCATGTCACCAGAAGCGATCGCAGCTCCGAACGTACTGTAGGCGTCGGTGGATGCCAGGAGCACATCGCCGGCGGGCGCATCACCGGTCGCTGGTAGCGGACCGTAATGGACATATACTTCGCCGGACGAGGCGTCACTGAACACCACGTCCCGCGTCCCATCGCTGTTCAGGTCCGCATCGGACAACTCCATCCCGTGGGCGGCGTACTCGATCGACGCGTCCCCCGTCCACCGGTCGCTCGGCCAGTTCCCGTCGAACCCGTACACACGAGATTCGTTGCCGAACAACGTCAGGACCGCACCATCGTCCCGAACAACGAGGAACGACGACAACGCACCGACGTCCCCGAGGACTTCGAGGGACCGACGCGGGAAGCCATCTGCGCCCGAGACGAGCCAAATCTCGTCTTCCGCGGCTTCGTAGTCGGACGTGACATAGCCCGCCCCAACGAGGGCGTCGTCCCGGCCGTCCCCGTCGAGATCACCAGCGGCGAGGGACATCTTGCCTAGCCGCGAGTACATGTGGATCCCAGCGACCGAAAGGCCCACAGAACGCAGCGTCACCGCAGGTTGATCCACGCCGTCACAATCCTGGTCGACACCGTCCCCAGCCACCTCGGTCGCGCCGGGATAGACGTCAGGGCTCGAGTCGTCGCAGTCAACGTCCTTGTCGACACCATCACCGTCGCGGTCGCCGTCCGGTGCTGGCCTCGTTGCCGTCTCATCGTGCGTGCACGCCAGCACGAGCAGTACGACCAAGCTCGTCATGGCACACATCCCGGGAGGGTCCCATTCTGCGTGGCGAGGACGCTCCACGTCGGCGACAATACCAGTGGCACAGCATCGAACAATCGTCGCGCAGGGAGGTCCGCACAGGTAGCCGCTCCCTCGTCCCACTCGGCAGCCCAGTCGTGTGGATTGGCGTCTGCGAACACCTGGAACACCTCGGCGGGATCGAAGCCGGCTTGGTCCAGGTCCCAAAAGAACTGTAGCCAGTCCCACTCGATCCCGCGCCCGCGTGCGGTCGGTGTAAGGGACTGGGCCACCCCCCGCGCCCAACAGGCGGTATGAAGGGTATCTTCCCAATGGTCCTGGCAGCTCACACTGGGGTTGGGCTGAGCCTGCCACCCCGCCAGGTAGGAATCCTCGAAATCAATCCCGTCTGCTGGGTCGTAATTGTAGTCGATCGTTTTGTAGTACCGGAACCAGCAGTCGGCGTCTCCTCGATCGTTGAACGCGATTGCCGCGTAGTAGTGCGCGATGCCCTCCGTGATCGCGGCGCTCTGGTGCTCCTTAGAGTTCGCTTCGTGGTCGCGGTCTGGGTTGGTGAAGCAACCTTCTGGGTCCGCATCGTAGGACTTTACCCAACCCGCACCGTTCGTCTTCGCAAACGCGATCAGGTGGCCGAGCTCGTGCGCGATGATGTACTTGTCGTCGGTTGGCCATTCGTTGAGGTCATCGTTGTAGTGGACACGGCCATCGGCTTGGCTGAGGTATGCGGCACCGCCACCAATGTACCCGCTCGGGGCCGCGTTCACCACCCCGGTCAGCACCTCGCCCACCAGCCCGGCAGGGTTCTTCCACAACGCCCAGCCCCACACCGCCGCAACGTTCCAGTGCGGGCGCACCGGGGTCACATACGAGACGGTGCCTCCCGTCGGCACGAGCGCCGAGTCGAGCACCACGCCGTACAACAGACCGTCCACACCCTCGATCCGCACCAGGTTGCCCGACACCGACGCCGTTGACTTTAACACCACCGAGTACGTTGCTGCGTCGTCGAGAGGCAGGGTGGCGCACCCAGGCGTCGCGCCATCCTCCGCGAGGTACGTCATCGTCGCCTCGTGCGTTACGGTGTCGCGCACGACGATCAGCGCGCCCCGCGCCGCCCTCGGCTGGTTGTCGGTTACGAAGTCGTCGCCGACCGCAGGATCGGCGTCTCGGTACGCCACCGCGTAGCGCGCGCACAGCGTGGCGGTCTGCGGCGCGGCGTGCGCGGTCGGCCCGAGCATCAGCCAACCGAGCGGCGTCATGGCGCCACCTCTTCCGACGACAGCGCTGGGAGCGCGCCGGCCGGCCCGCCCGCCAGCTCGAGCACGACCTCTGCCTCCCACGCCTCCGCCTCCGCCAGCAGGTCCTGCGCGCTCAATGTGTAGGCGCCGCCTGGAGCCACCGCCGCGGCCTGACCGTCCGACAAGAACCCCGCTCCCGTCGCTTCGATCGTCAGCCAGCCCTGTAGCGCGCGGTCGCCCATCGGCGCGCCCGAACCCTCAGAGAACCCCACCGAAGCGCCGATCCATGTCAGGACCGATGCCTGCGAGGGGTGCTCCAGCGCGTCCGACGGGACCGGCACCGAAACCTCCAGGCTCGTGCCCGCCGGGACCACCCACGGCCCCGCCGACCACGACGACGCGTGTTCGAGGAACCGTACGTCGAAGCGCGCCTCGAACCATGTGACGACCTCCGGATCCGCGACGAGCAACAACGCTGGTTGCTCCCGATCATCTGCGCTCCACTCCGCGGTGGGCGCCGCAGGCCGTTCTTCACGCGTCAAGCAGCGGGTGTCGGTTTCATCCTCGACTTCCGCCGGGGATGGGGACGCCAACGCGATCCCGAGCATCACGAACATTCGCCGCCTCCTCCGCCCATATGCAGTAACACGCTGGACGGCCGGTTCCGCAACGGCCCCTAGCCGGAGTCTTCCGATGATCGTCGAGCTAAAACGGTGTGATCCGCAGTAAACATCGGGCTTCCGGCTGCCGCGCTGTTCGTCCGACAGCACATCGTAGACGAGGCCGTCGACAAAGGGCTTCGCGCCATCTGCGGCGTCGGCCACGACGATCGCGGGCTGTTCCCCTGCGTGTCAACATGAGTGAGACGCGGAGCCTCTCGTAAAATAATGAGCAGGGCAGCGGAAGGGTCCATGACCGAGCCGTCGACAAAGGCGCAGGTCGTACCTGACACAACCGATGATGCGGCCCTCGTCGGCGCACGTTCACGGCCGAACAAGGCCATCGCACCTCTCGCGGCCGCTGGCGCCCGATTCGGCGATCCCGTTCGCGAACCGTCCTTCCACGCGCAATGTGACACCGGACGTCGATGAGAACGCGTAGGCGGGCGCCGGTCTGGCGTGACTACCGGCCGGCCCGTCTGTGTGCGCGACACGCTGCGTCTGACCCCGGTCAGGGTCAGATGTTGATCGACATCGGGATCCGAGACGGGAGCAGGTGCACGTAGGGCTCGGCGCGGCGCGATGGATCGTCGTTGATCGCCGTGATCGTCGCCTCCACCTCGGTGAGCGAGGCGCGCAGGCGGGGGAGGGCGCCGGAGACGATCCGCGGGTCGGTGAACACCAGCCCGTACGGGAACGCGTTCGAGGTGTAGTCGCCGAGCTTGGTGTAATGCACCCCCCCGAGCAACGACAACACGCTGACCTGCTCACGCGCGAGCTCGAGCGGCGGCATGTACGCGAGCCGATCATCGGGTTCGATCAACGCACCCGCCGACGGCGCCGCGCGCCACCCGGCTCCGCTGATCGCGGGCGCGTACGCCATGTCGGGCCGCTGCGGGAAGTTCACCGCGGCGTGCTGCGCCGACGGGATGAACACGATGTCGGTGAGCGCCCGGACCAGGCCGTCGATGGTGTCGATCTCGGGGAACCCCCCCAGCCCCCCTGCGGGCACGGGCTGACGAAGCGCGGCGTTCCACGCCCGCAGCTCGCGGTCACCCGCGACGGCGGCGTCGGTGGGGTAGTACGTGCCAACGTAGTCGCGGACCCAGGCACGCAACGCCTCCCACACCCGCGTCGCGTCGTCCCGGTAGGGGTAGTCAACGATCGCGGCGATGCGGGCGCGCTCACGCCACCCGCCCAAGGAGTCGGCGGTGAAGTCGAACGCGGTGACCGCCCACGCCGCCAAGGCCTGCGAGCTCTGGATGGTGCCCGCGAAGATGCGGTCGATCGCGCCCCCTGCGGCGATCAACGACGTCCGCGCGCTGTGGTTGATGAACACGGTGCCCTCGAAGTGAGGCACCAACAGGCGGTGCAGCGGGTGGGCCGCCGCGAGCTGGCGGTGCGTCGCGAGGAGCACGACCTCGGTGACGAGGTGGGTCCGCCCCAGGTGGCTCACGAGCTCGTGGTGGTTCGCGTCAGCCACCTGGAACACGGACTTCGCGAGGCCCCACGCGCCCCGGTCGGCCGGCGTGAACACCGGGTTTCGCGCGGCGTCCGGCTCCTGGAAGCACTGCAGCGCGACCGGCACCAGCGCGCCTCCCCCCGGCGGGACGGCGAACAGCGCGAGCGGCGCCGCGATCGTCTTCGGGGCGCCTTCGTACGACGACGGCTCGATCTTCTCGCCGACGATCGCGTGGTCGACCAAGAACGCGCGCCCCTCGGCGAGCGCGGCGGCGAGGGTGTCGCCGGGGACCGCGGCGGCGTACGCGCCGGCCGACACGGGGAAGTTGGGCGGCAGCGCCTCGATCGCGGCCAACGTGCGCGCGTTCGGCCCGGCGACGCGCTGGCGCGCGAACGTGGCGTCGTCTGTCCAGGTCTGCGCGATCGACGGCAGCGGCACCTCGAGGAACAGGTTCGCGTAGTCCCGGACGGCGCGGGGCCGTCCGGTCGGGCCCCGCGCGAAGTCGCCGATGACGCCCTCTTCGCCCACCTTCGGGGTGAGGCCCGCCCCGAGGACCGCGGTCACCCGCGCCTCCGTCTCGGCGACCAGCGCCTCCGCGTCGGCGGCCACGGCCTCTTCGACCCCCTCGACGACGGCGGCCGCGCGCGCGGCGTAGGCGTCGTGGGGGGCGCGGTCTTGCCGGATCGTGGTGACCGCGTAGTCTGGGGTCGCTTCGTCGGCCGTCTCACTGGCCCAGCGGGCCCGCACCTCGACCTCGTTGACCGCCACCTGCGCGACGACCGGCGCCACCGTCTTGGCCCACCGGGCGCTCGGGCGCTCGGGCTTGGGCACCCCCAACGTCGACATCAGCGGGGGGAACGCGGTAGGATCGAGCTGCCAGATCTCGCGCGCGGCCTCGAGGTCGCCGGCGCGCCGGGCAGGGTTCGGGTCGTCCCCGGGGAGGGTGGCCCCCCCCTTACGCGCACCCATCCGACCGAGGCGCGCCAACAAGTGCGCGGCCCCGTCGACGATCGCGCCGACGCCCTCCTCGGCAGCGACGACGCCTTCTTCGACCCCGCTCATCGCGCGGCGGGCGCTCGCCTCCACCCGCGACGCCGAGCTGTCCCAGTTGGAGCTGCGCGGCCCGTACAACAACACGAGGCCGCGGCGGTCGCCGTCCGATAGGTCCTGGCCGTCGGTGGATGGGCGGCACGCGCTGTCGGGGCGCGTGTAAAACCGGTCCGGGAACCTGTACAACATCACCGACGCGCGGTCGAACGGCCCGACGACGGTGTCGGGGTGGTCGGCGGTGCGGAGGTTGTGGTCGACCGTCGCGCGGCTCCAAAAGTTGGGGAACCCCGCGAGGTAGGTGTAGATGCCCGGCCGCCTGCCCTGGCGGTCGTCGACGAACGCGTCGCGTGCGTCGCGCGTGGGCACGTAGCCAGCGTCGTCGTCCCACCGCATCTCGGACTCGCAGGGCCCGCGCAGGTTCTGGTGCTCGTGGGTGAACCCGAGGGCGTGGAGCAGCTCGTGGCGGACGGTGCCGCGCCACGTGGGGGGCCGGCTGGTGGCGAACCCGCCCAGGTTGAGCGTGCGCTGGTGGGGGCGCCCCCCGACCCGGTCGGATGCGCGCCCGACCGCGGGGTCGACGGCGTCGGTGCCGAGCAGGGACCAATACCCGTCCTGGTCGAAGCTCACGCGGATCTCCGCCGCGTAGTCCGTGTCGGCCTCGGTCCACGCACGGTAGCGCGCGCCGTCGAAGCCGAAGTCGAGGTCGAGGTCGCACGCCTCGACGATCTGCTGGGCGGCAGCGGCGATGTCGCGGTGCAGCGCGACGTCGCCGCCCAAGAAGGCGACCCGCACGGTGCCGCCGGGGCGCCAGCGGCGCAGGTCCGAGAAGGCAAACTCGAGGCCGGCTTCGGCTTGGGCGAGCTGCGCGTGGAACCGGTCGCGCACCTCGATGCTGGCGGCGACCGACTCGGGCAGGTGGTCGAGCACGACGTCGTCGGGGTGCAGGGCGTCGAACGGGTGCGGCATGGGTCCCTCAAAGGCGAAGGTTGAAGTCCGAGAGCAACGGGAGCGCCGCGGGCGCGCCTTCTTCCGCGGTGTGCAGGGGGTCGTGCCCGCGCAGGTGCGGGAAGCCGAGGCCGGTGTGCGCTTCGATCGTGGTGATGGGCACCTGGTACGTGCGCCAGGCGCCGAACACGAACCGAGACTCGAGGCCGTCGATCAGCTCCGCCTGGGTGAGCAGGTAGCCGGTGGCCGACAAGGCGCCGTCGGTGTCGCGTCGCATGACGACGACCTTCCAGAACGCGCGCGGCAGCTTGAACGTGCCGCGGTAGACCGGGTCGCTGGCGTCGAGCACCGGTCCGGTGAACACGGTGACCCGCAGCCCGTGCGCGAGCGCGTTCTCGCGGATGTAGTCCTCGACCCCTCCCCAGGTGGTGTCCTCCCGTTTGAAGCCTTCGTGCTGCGGCGCGCAGTTGGTCCAGTAGAAGGTGTGGTCGTTCGCCCGCTTGGCTTCGTCGAACGTGCCCCACACCGGGTCGAGCCGTCGGGTGAGGTGACCGCGGTCGATCGGGTTGTCGTCGTACAGCTCCGGGCCCGTCTGGAAGCGGCGCGGCAGGCGCGGGTCGTACGCCCACGGCGTCGACTTGAACCACCGGGTGGGCATCGGGACCGCGCGCGCGCCGTCGATGTTGGTGGCGGTGAAGAGCGCGCACCGCCGGCTGGCGCACGGCTGCACGCTGAAGTGCTGGTAGCGCAGCACGGTGCCGCCGCCGCGCACCTCCGGCAGGTCGGAGGCCCACGCGCCGACGTCGGGGAGCGGAACCTCCACCCCCAAGAAGTCGGCCCGGTAACCGACCGGATCGACCGACTCGGCGTCGTGCACCACCCCCAGCGAGCGGTCCGCCGGCTCGGCGGCCTCATCGGTGACGTCCGCGATCGGGGCGACGCTCGGGCGCGGCGCCGGTGGGAGCGCCGGGGTGCGGGTGGGGGCTTGCGCACCACCGACGGACACCTCGGGGCCCGACGGTCCGCTGCGCACACGCACGGTGATCGTGACCGTGACGTCGTCGTCGGTGGCGCTGATCGGCGGCGCGGCGGTGGCTGGGGCGACGGGACGGAGGGGCGGCGACACCTCCTCGCCGGCCGGGTCCGCCGCCAACCACGCGGCGGCGTGCGGATCACTCGGGGGGCGCGCGCGCTCGAAGGTGACGTGCTCGGTGACGCGCCGGTCCGCGGCGAGCGCCGCCATCGGCACCGCGAAGTTCGCGTCGAGGTACAAGCCGCCGAAGTGCAGCCCGACCACGTCGCCGTTCGGGCGCACGACGAGCGACCCGCTGTTGCCGCCGAGCGTCGACGCGTCGTGCGTCATCACCTCGACCTCGGGGAACACGAACAGGGGGTGCGGCGACGGCCGGTACGTGCGCAGACCGCCGCCGATGGTGCCGGGCTGAACACGCTTGACGCCGTACACGTGGCCGAAGATGCGGTTCTGCAGCGCGGCGTCGGGGTTGCGGGAGTCGAACGCCGGGTAACCGATGATGACGACCGGCTGGCCGGCGAGCTCCGCGGGATCGTCGGCGACGAGCCGCACCGGGACGCGATCCTCGGGGAGGCCGCTCACCTCCAGCAGCGCCATGTCCCACACCGGGTGCACCAGCACGACGCGCTCGACGGTGAGCATGACCCCGTCGCGCGGCACCACCTCCCGCACGAGGTCGACCTCCGAGCGCTCCCGAAAGCGCAGGCCCCTGGCGCCGAGGCCGTCGGTGAACATCAGCGCGACGTGGCGGTTCGTCATCAGAAGGTTCGGCCCGACCACGAACGCGGTGCCCACGTACGGACGCAGGCGCGAGTCAGGCAGCTCGACCCGCCCGGTGGCGCGCAGGGCGGGGGCGAGCGCTCGCCGGGTGGCCTCGTCCTCGAGGTGGAACCAGGCGGACGCCATCGGATCGACCGCGAAGGTGTCCTGGATCACGTTGAATACGGGCCGATCCTGAACGTGCACGATGGCCTCGAGGGCGCCGAGGTCCGCGTCCGGCACCTCGAGGCCCGCCTTCAGCCGGTCGAAGCCACGCGCGGCCGCCTCCAGGTCGACGCCGGCGTGCTCGAAGTGCACCTCGGGCGATGGCCCGCCGATCGGGGTGGACTCGAGCGCGCCGCCGCGTACCCGCTCGAGGTATCGGAGCAGCTTCTCTGCCTTCGTCACGGGCGCCTCCGTCTGTCTGCGATCCGGACCGGAGCGTACGCCGGGCTCTCGCTACAAACAAGGCCGAATCGGAGGCGCACGCGACGGTCCGTCGACGGTAGGAGCGGCCCAAGGCTGATCGCTTAGCCGAGAAAGGGCGGAGCAATCAGCGATCAGGGATCAGCCTTCAGCTCCGGCGGAGGCGACGTGCGGGACTTCAGGGTGAAGAAGGTGCTCACGGCGCTTCATCGGAAGCTGACGGCCAATGGCTGACGGCCGCTCGCTGCAATCACCTTAAGTGAGCGGCATTGGGCCTAATACGGCCGATCACGCACGGAGTTGGGGCGTGACCCGTCGGCCGGCGACGGAGCGCGCCTGGCGCGTGCGACGAGGCGCCGGTCGCGTCGCAGAGGGGAGCCGTCCGGCTCGGACCTCTACGGCTGGACCGCGGCGCGCGGCGGTCAGTCGCCCAGCCGCTCCCAGGACGGCTCGTTCGCCCACAGCGTGTAGTCGAGCGTGTGCGGGCTCCCGTAGGTGACCTCGCCGATCGGCCGCCAGTCGCCTTCGTCTTCGTCGAGCGCGACGAGCACGTCGTACGAGACGGCGCCGTCGGTGTACGTGCGCGCGTAGCCGAGCTTGCGGCTGGCTACTTCGAATGGCGCCGTCAGGTCGAGATCGGCGCAGCCAGGGCCGGTGCCCGCGCCGAACAAGAGCTCGACGTCCCACGCGTCGTCGCAGTCCGGGCAGCCGTAGGTGGCATCGTACGGTGCGCCGTACACCGTCGCTTGAACCTCACACCGCAGGACGCCCGCGCCCGTCTCGATCCGCACGATCTCCACGCCACTCCACGGGTAGGCGCCGAGGCTGTACGTGTTGTATCCGGTGCGAACCACCACATCGCCACCCGTGTCGGTGTCGGTGTCGGTATCGGTGTCGGTGTCGGTATCGGTGTCGGTATCGGTGTCGGTGTCGGTGTCGGTATCGGTATCGGTATCGGTGTCGGTGTCGGTGTCCGAGTCGGTGTCGGTATCAGCGTCCGTATCGGTGTCGCTGTCCGAGTCGGTGTCGGTGTCGGTGTCGGCGGGGGCCCCATCCAGCGGCGCGCCCGCATCGATCCAGTCTCGGACGAACGCCACCTCCTCGAGCGGCAGGGGCCCCGTACCGTAGGGCATCACGCCGAAGTCGCCCTCGATCGTCTCGTCCGCGAGCACGCGCCAGAGCGCGGAGTCCGCCGAGGAGCCCGGCACGACCCAGTACCCGGTGCCGTCGACGATGTCGGCCTCGATCGCGTCGGGCAGCAGCGGCGGGGTGGCGCTGTGGCACTGGTTGCACTCGGCGTCGAAGAACGACCGGACCGACGCCCAGTCCGCGGTGTACCCCGTCTCCGCTGGGCCGTCGGTGGCCGGCGTGTAGATGAAGTCGTCGCACGCGGTCGCCGCCAGCAACGCCGACGCGGGAAGCAGCAACAAGGCTCGCATGGTCGTCCCCCGCACGGGGTTTAGCGCGGCGGCGGTCCGTCCGCGTGGTCAGCGGAGCTGGCTGTCCTTGTTGCCCCGGCGATTGTAGGGAGATGACGACGGCTTTTCGGCGTCGAGCTCCGCCTGGCACCCGACGCACCTGCGCACGCCGGGAAGGGCTTGCCGCCGCTTGAGCGGGATCTCGGCCTCGCAGGCCTCGCAGTAGAGCCGCCCAGGGCCCGCCAGCAGCTCCGCCCGCGCGCGCTTGACGGCGTCGTCGATGCTGTCGTCGATCTGCTGCTGGACCGCGCCGTCGGACGCCCACCCGTTCGCCACGGGGCCTCCAGGGATTACAGAGCTTCGAGGTCGATCGCGTCGAGGTCACGCCAGTCGATCGCGCCGTCTCCGGTGACGTCGGCGGGCGTGAGGAAGAACACGTAGCCGTCCGGGCACGATCCTTCCGCGCGGAACGCCGCGTCGACCGCGGTGCTCCCGGCGATCGGCGAAAAGTCGTACCAGTACGCCTCGTTCATCGACGTGACGTAGTGGTCGCCGACGCTGTAGTACAGCAGCGTGATGTCGCCGTACGGCGCGGGCACGGCGGGACCGGACATCAGGGTGACGCCGGGCGCCGGGCTCGACGCCGAGCCGTACAGGTTCGCCCAGTAGTCGAAGTACAAGCTGTTCCCCGGGCGGAACACCACGTCGGGGAGGGTCTTGCCGACGTACCCGGCCCCGGTCCACATGAACCCGGTGCGCTCGGGCACGGCGCCGAACGACCAGTATTGGACGGACTCGAAGGTGTGGCCGTCGGCCTCGACGGTCAGCACGACGTCGTAGGTCCACGGGTTGGTCTTGGTGAAGTCGACGCTCTCGAGGTCGGCGCTCAGCGCGTACTGACCGCCGCCCAAGTCGACGAGGGACGTCCCGGGGGCTGGCCCGGCCTCGCCGTGCTCGGCGAGATAGCCGACGACGCTGTCGACGGAGCCCGCGGGGAAGCCGGAAGACGCGAGATCGACGGTGCGCGTGAGCGTGACCGCCCGCCCGGTGGCCGCGTCGAGCGTGACGCAGTCCGCGAGGTCCGGGCTGTCGAAGTCCACCGGGAACGCCGGGTCGTGCACGGTCGTCGTGACGACGTTGCTCGCGCGCGGCGCGCTCATCGGGGTCGCGCCCGTCCACGACAGCGCCTGCAGACGCAGCGACGCCCCGTCCGGCACGGACACCGGGATCGTCCAGGTGAACGTCGCGGTCCCGGCGGCGCTCGCGGTGGTCACGCCGAGCGGCGTGAGCGGCGCGCCGATGTCCAAGCAGACCGGGTCGGGGGTCGGCAGACAGCCGCCGGGGGGTGCGTCGTGTCCGCGGAGCAGCATGACCTGCGCGTCCGGGGCGGCGCCCGTCACCGTGAAGGTAGTCGATTCGCCGATGAACGCGAAGCCGCCCGCCAACGACATCGTGACGGGGGGGTGGATGCGGGCGCCGTCCACCGCGTGCTCTGGCACCGAGGTGAACGAGGGGTCGTCGCACGCGAACAGCAAGGTCGTCAAGACGAGCATCCGGTCCTCCAGGCGCGCAAGGATACGCGATCTCGGCGCGTCGGCGGGCGCGTCCACGATAAGGTCGCCGAACCCCGCAGCCATGAGGTCGCCGTGAGCGAGTACGTACCGCCCGAAGTCTGGACCTGGGACTCCACCGAGACGAACCGGTTCTCGAACATCAACCGCCCGATCGCAGGCGCGACGCACGAGCGCGCGCTCCCCGTGGGCGCGCACCCGCTCCAGCTCTACTCGTTGGGAACGCCCAACGGCCAGAAGGTCACGATCATGCTGGAGGAGCTGCTCGCGGCGGGGCACGAGGGCGCCGAGTACGACGCGTGGGCGGTGAACATCCTCACTGGCGACCAGTTCGGCTCCGGGTTCGTCGAGGTCAACCCGAACTCGAAGATCCCGGCGCTCGTCGACCGCAGCGGCGCCGAGCCGGTGCGGGTGTTCGAGTCCGGCTCGATCCTCGTCTACCTTGCCGAGCGCTTCGGAGCGTTCTTGGCTCCTTCTGGGCCGCAGCGCACCGAAGCGCTCAACTGGTTGTTCTGGCAGATGGGGGCGGCGCCCCTGCTCGGCGGCGGGTTCGGGCACTTCTACGCGTACGCCCCGACGAAGCAGCGCTACCCGATCGACCGCTACGCGATGGAGGTCAAGCGGCAGCTCGACGTGCTGGACCGGCACCTGGCTACCAACCGTTACATGGTCGGAGACACCTACACGATCGCGGACATGGCGATCTGGCCGTGGTACGGCGAGCTGGTGCGCGGGCGGCTGTACAAGGCCGGGACGTTCTTGGCGGTGCACACGTACACGCACGTCGGGCGGTGGGCGAACGAGGTCGCCGAGCGCACGGCGGTGCGGCGCGGGGTCCGCGTGAACACGACGTGGGGCGACCGTCCGCTGGCGGAGCGTCACGCGGCGTCGGACCTCGACGAGGGGTGAACCGTGCGCGCGCCTACGGGTGGACCGTCACCTCGATGCGGACCGCGCCCGCGGTGATCACCAGCGACACCGTGGTGGCCTCGGGCGCGGCGATGACCGTAGCCGCCGGTCGCGCGGTGGGCGTCGACGGCGCCTCGGGCGGCTCGGCTTCGGGCGGCGGGTGCACCGGGAACGTGGTGCCGAGCGCGCCCGGGCTGCCGGCGTCGATCACCTCGCCTTCGGGGGCGTCCGAGCGGTCACTGGGTGAGATCATGGGTCAGTCCTCGTCATACGGCCATTTGGGCGCCGCCGTCGAACCGGCTGCGCTGCCACGCGCGCAGGTTCGCGAGCACGTCGCCGGTCAGCCGGGTGCCTGAGTTCTCGCGCAGGCCGCCGTTGGTGTGCAACCCCACTACGATCCGGGCGCCGTCTCGGGTGGTGAACCAGATCGGGCTCCCCGACTGCCCACCGAACGTGTCGATGTCGTAGATGAGCCGGGTCGGCTGCGCGGCGACCAACAAGCGGGCGTGAAAGTACAACGCGCGGGCTTGCTCGCGGTCGACGGGGTAGCCGGCGATGTTCGCCCACGAGCGCATGAGCTGCGCGTCGGACAGCGCGCCGAGCGCGAACCAGCCTACCCGCTCGCCGACCGGCTCGTCCAGCACGATGCCTCCGTAGTCCGACGACGGATCCTGGTGCTCGATCCAGCCGTCTACCGTGCGGAGCCTCCGCGTCGTGTAGGAGCCGTGGGGCCGGTCCGCGCCCGCCAACCCAGGGATGACCTCGATCTCTTCCGCCCATCCGCCGTCGGCGTGCAGGTACACGCAGTGCCCCGCGGTAACGACGAGGTTCGGCGACGCGAAGAACCCGGTCCCAGCGTACTGCTGGCCGGACGTGCTCCGAATGCGTAGCGCGCAGATCGCGCGGAACGGCCACGCCGAGACGTCGCCCACCGGGACACGATCGTCGGTGAGCTGCACCGCCTCGCGACCGTGCGCGATGGTGGCGGCGGCGTCGCGCGGACCGCTGGTGGTGGCGGGGGCGCGGCGTTGCAGGGCGCGGAACGCGGGCACCGGCTCGACGACGCCGATGATCGGCGGGAGCTCGGCGGGCGCTCGGGGCGGCGGGCCCTCTTCGGCGTAGGCGGGGCGGTGCAGCGCGGCGCGATCGTCGGGCAAGACGGCCTCCCGACGGGAAGGAACCACGCGCGCCCCCTCGGGTCAAGGGCCGGATGGTGGGCTCGCTCGCCAGCGCCGGGGTTCCGCTGGGTGCGCCCGCGGCGCCGCGCTACGCCAGCGTCGGGG
>CAIUDO010000868.1 GCA_903897935.1 uncultured Pseudomonadota bacterium | reverse complement strand
GCCACCCGCGCGACGGCGACCGCCAGCGCCGCCGCCGCCGCGATCGTCGACGCGCCGCTCACGGTGCGCCCGAGCGCGTAGTCGACGCCGTCGGTGCCGCCGAGCAGCGCGAGCAGCGCTGGGTAGCCGGGCGGGTAGACGTACGGGATGAATTCGGTGCTCGGATCCACGTAGATCGACATGCCGCGCGCGAGCCGCCACGCGTGCGCGAGCATGCCGCCCTCCATCCACTCGAGGTCGAACGGGTGGGTGCGGCGCGCCAGCAGGACCGTCACGAGCGGCGCGAGGCCGACGCACGCGGCGAGGACGAGCACGACGTCGACGAGCAGGGCAGGGGAGAGGCGGCGCATGGGTGCGGCGCATAACCGTCACCCTGGGGCGGCGGCGCCTTTCGCGCGTCGCGTCGGCCGGATATCCCGCGTCGATGGACAGCTTCGCTCCGCCGAACGCCCCGGGAGGGCCGAACCCCGACTTCGTCGACGCGCGGCCGCCGGTGCTCGCGACCGTCGCGGGCGTGGCGCTGCTCGGCTCGGGGCTCGCGTGGTTCGCCGCGGGCGTGCAGGTCCTGCTGCTCATCACGGTCGCGAACCCGCTCTGGTACGCGCCGGCGTTGGTGATGGCCGGGTGCGGGCTCATCATCATGCCGGCGGGCGCGTTGGCCACGCGCGCCCGGGCGATCGCGCTCGGGGCCGCGTTGGTCGCGTCCGCCGCTGCTCTGCTCGCCGGCGGGGTGTGGGTCCTGTACATGCTGTGGAACGGCGCCTTCTCGTTCTTGGCGTTCATGGCGTCGTTGTTGGGGGTGCTCGCGGTGGGGCTCGGCGCGTTGGCCCTCCCCGGAGTGCTCGCCGTCGATCGCGCGCGGCGGGCGCTGTGGGCGGCTTAGGCGCGCGCCGCGCAACGGTCCTTCGAGGCGTCGCGTTCGCAGGTCCGGGTGTGCACAGCGGCCTGTTCGGCAGGGTCGTCGTGGGTCCGGCGGCCTTCGGATCGGGCGTCACGGTGGGGCGCGCCGGGTTCGCGCCGGCGCGCGTCGGGCCCGACCTCGCGCTCGCGACGCCCGGTCAGACGATGCTCGAGCTCGACGGCGGCCCGCTGCACACCGTCGAGCACCTGCTGTCCGCGATCTTCGCCCTGGGGCTGACCGATCTGGCCGTCACCGTCGAGGGGATCGAGGTGCCGATCCTCGACGGCAGCGCGTCGCGGTTCGTCGCGGGCTTGCGCGCTGCTGGGCGCGTCGACGGGCCGCCGCTCACGCCGCGGGTGCTCACCCGTGACGTGGTCGTCGAGGGGTTTGGGGGTCAAGCCCGGGCGTTTCCGGACGAGCGGCTCTCCGTGACGGTGGACGTGTCGTTCCCGGGCGGTCCGACGGGCCGGTTGACATGGCCGGCCCCCGAGCCGTACGCGTCGGGGGTGGCGCCGGCCCGCACGTTCGTGTTCGCGCACGACGTCGAGCGGCTGCGGGCGGCCGGGCTCGGGCGCGGCGCGACGCCGGAGAACACGCTGGTGATCGGCGATCCGGACGCTGAGGCCCGGTTCCCGGACGAGCCGGTGCGGCACAAGCTGCTCGACGCCATCGGGGACATCGCGCTGCTCGGGCCGGTGCGGGCGGGCTTCGAGGTCGTTCGGGGAAGCCATGCCTTGCACCTGATGTTGGTGCGCGCCGTCGCGGCGGCGCTCCGACCCGGTTGACGCACGGGAGGCGCTGGCGTTCCGCCGCCCGAAAGGCCGCGCGTCGCGCCCGCGTTCGTTGATCGGCCCGTCGGAAGAGGTCGTAGGGGCGCGATTCATCGCGCCCGCGCGTCGTCGATGCGTCCGCACGGGAGGCGCCGGCGCTCCGCCGCCGGAAGGGCCGCGCTTCGTCGGCCGTGCCCGCGCCGGCCGTCGCGCCCGCGTTCGTTGATCGGCCCGTCGGAAGAGGTCGTAGGGGCGCGATTCATCGCGCCCGCGCGCCGTCGATGCGTCCGCACGGGAGGCGCCGGCGCTCCGCCGCCGGAAGGGCCACGCGTCGTCGACCGGCCCGGGGCCATGCCCGCGCCGGCCGTCGCGCCCGCGTTCGTTGAT
>CAIUDO010000867.1 GCA_903897935.1 uncultured Pseudomonadota bacterium | reverse complement strand
GCCCGCGCGCGCTGCTCGGCCAGCGCGGCCACCTCGGCGGCCCCGCCCGCGTCGGCGACGCGTGGCGCCGCGAGCGTGACCGCGGCGGACGCCCGGGCGTCGAGCGCGACGGCCACCACCTCGTCGTCGCCGCACGCGGCCTGCCACAACGCGGCGCGGGTCAGGGAAGCTTCGAGGTCGTCGAGCGGCGCCACCTCGGCGCCCTGCGCGAGCGCGCCCATCAGGAGGATCATGGCGTCACCTCGTCGATCGAGCCGTCGCAGTCGTTGTCGACGCCGTCCGGGAGGAAGGATGGGCCGCGGACCTCGCCGGCCAGCGGGTAGACGAGCGGGTTGGCGTCGTTGCAGTCGCCAGCGCCCTCCGAGTACCCGTCGCCGTCGTCGTCCCCGAGGTCGGTGTCCTCGTCGACGAGGCCGTCGCAGTCGTCGTCCAGGCCGTTGGCGGCCTCGATCGCCGCCGGACCGACCCGCGGGTCGGCGCCGTCGCAGTCGCCGTCCCACTCGGTCCAGCCGTCCCCGTCGTCGTCCGACCAGGCGGTGCCTTCGTCGATCGCGCCGTCGCAGTCGTTGTCGCGGCCGTCCGGGACCTCGACGGCGCCCGGGTGCACGGTGGGCGCGTTCGGGTCGCAGTCGTCGGCGAAGAACCCGTCCTCGTCAGCATCGTAGGCGAGCGGCTCGACGCTGAGCGACACCGTGATCGTGCCCGAGCCCTCGGGGCCGGTCCACACGATCGGGAGCGTGGTGCTACACGCGGCGCCCGGGGTCGCGTCGGCGGGCGGGCAGTACGACAGCGGCGTGGTGACGACGCCACCGTCGGGCAGATCGAGGCCGCCGACCGGCAGGTCGAGACCCGCGCAGGCGGGAGACGGGGCGCCGAACGACAGGGTCACGGGCCCGCTCGCGTCGACCGTCAGCGACGTCGTCGCGCAGCTGCCCGTCGCCGCTTGCAGCCGCGCCGCGCTCGGGTCGACGCGCAGGGCGGTGTGGGGGGTGGCCGGAGCCTCGACGACGCACGCGACGAGCGAGAGCAGGAGCAGGGTGCGGATCATGGTGCCTCCATCGTGGTCTGCGTGGCCTCGATCCAGCGGGTGTCGCCGGTCGAGAAGGAGAAGACGAGGTAGCCGGCGGTCGGGGTGTCACCGGCGCAGAACGTAGGGACGAGGCCGATGGGGAGCGGGCCGAACACCTCCGGCACCGTCACGGCGCCCGGATCACCGCTCGACGGCCACCAGTCGGCGCCGACGAGGTCCGCCGGGCCGTCGAGCGTCAGCGTGGGCAGCGCCGCGCAGGCCCCAGGCGCCGACGCCGGCAGGTCGAGGCGCGCCGGCTCGACGGTCACACCCGGCGACGACACGCCGCTCACGCCCACTTCGGCGCCGCACCCGGCCAACACGACCGCGGCGCACGCCCGGCGACGACGCAGCGCCAGGAGCAGCGCGCCGAGCGCCACCGCCGAGCCCGGCGCGCCCGCTGCGCTGTCGCAGCCGGCGGACTGGTCGATCGGGGCCGGCTGCGGGCACGCCACCACGAGCGGGTCGGTGTCGTCACAGTCGCCGCCGCTCGCCGTCCAGCCGTCGCCGTCCGCGTCGTCGTCGTCGGGGACGCCGTCGCAGTCGAGGTCGAACGCGTCGCCCGCGCCGGGGAACACCGCGGGGTCGTCGTCGTCGCAGTCGCCGAGCTCCTCGGAGAAGCCGTCACCATCGTCATCGTAGGCGGTGGTGTGTTCGTCGACGGCGCCGTCGCAGTCGTCGTCGCGGCCGTTCGGCGCCTCGGGGGCCCCTGGCCAGGCGGAGGGGTCGGCGTCGTCGCAGTCGCCGTCGCAGGCGCGCCACCCGTCGCCGTCGGCGTCGGCTTCGACGTCGAGCAGCGCGCCGCGGCACGCGCCGTCCAGGCCGTCGCACTGCTCGGCCGCGCCCGGGTGGACGGCGGCGTCGCCGTCGTCACAGTCCGGCAGGGCCGCGCAGATCGACCACCCGTCGCCGTCGGCGTCGAAGTCTTCGTCGGCGATCAGGTCGCAGTCGTCGTCATGGTCGTTGCACAGCTCGGTCGCGCCCGGGTGCGTGGCGGGGTCGCCGTCGTCGCAGTCGCCGCCGCAGCGCGAGAACGCGTCGCCGTCGAGGTCGAACCCGGGGTCGACCCGCCCGTCGCAGTCGTCGTCGCGGTCGTTGCAGACGTCGTCGGCGCCAGGGTGAACGGCCGCGAGGGTGTCGTCGCAGTCGTTCCCGTCGCGGACCGAGCCGGTCGGCGCTTCGCACTGCTGCGTCGCAGCCGCCGGGTCGCCGTAGCCGTCGGCGTCGGCGTCGGCGTACCACCACGTCTCGGGGTTGACGGTGGCGTCGGCGTCGTCGCAGTCGGACGCGTCGCGGAGGTAGCCGGTCGGCGGATCGCACTGGGTGAGGGTCGCCGCGGGGTCGCCGTAGCCGTCACCGTCGCCGTCGGCGTACCAGACCGTGTTCGGGGTCAGGCTGGCGTCGGTGTCGTCGCAGTCGGACGCGTCCGCGATCCAGCCGGCCGGCGCCTCACACGCGGTGGTGGTGGTGTCCGGGTCGCCGAAGCCGTCGCCGTCGAGGTCGGGGTGCCACGCGGCGGCGTCGGCGGCGCCCTCGTCGACCGAGCCGTCGCAGTCCTGGTCGCGGCCGTCGCAGGTCTCGGTGGCGCCGGGGTGCACGCTGGCGTCGCCGTCGTCGCAGTCGTCGTCGAGGTAGCCGTCGCCGTCGCCGTCACACGAGTAGCCCTGCAGCGTGACGGTCCACACGCCGCCCCGCTCTTCGACGTCCGTCACCGCGATGTCGACGGGTTCCCCGGCGCCGGTCGCGGGCGCGGGCGACGTGCTGTGGGTGAAGCTGTCGCCGCTGCCGAACAGGTCGTCGTCGTCGCCGGTGTCGGTGCCCGCGTAGAGATCACCGTCGAAGCTGGTGTCTCCAGAGGCGTCCGCCTCGACGACCCAGACCCGGTACGGCGACCCGTCGTCGCTGGTGTTCGACCACGTCCCGCCGGCCGGATCGTGGTGGATCATCTGGACGCCGTCCGCCGAGCCGGGGACGCCGGCGTCGACGCCGGCCTGCGTGCGCAGGTCGACGAGCACGTACTCGTCGGACAAGCTGACCCCTTCGTCTGGCCACAGCAGGTAGACGGGCGCGCTCCGCGACGACGACAAGGTGTAGGTCTGGGTGCCGCAGACCGCCTCGATCGGGCGCCACCCCATCGTCGCGGATGACCACGAGTCGAAGCCGACCGGGCTCCGCCCGTCGTCGTACCAGCTCCCGCTGGCCATCACCGACCAGTAGCCGAGGCCCGAGCCGCGCCCGTCGCCGTCGTAGTCGACGTCGTAGAGGTCGGGCAGGCCCAGCACGTGGCCCAGCTCGTGGCTGATCACGCCGACCGAGGTCGCGGGGTCGGCGTCGTACTCGTACTCGGGGAACACCCCGAACACCGACAGGGTGTAGCCGTCCCACGTGGTGACCGGGGTCGAGAGGGCCGTCTTGGCGGACCACAACATGTCGCTGGTGGCGCCTTCGGTCTCGGCGCCCCAGCCGGCGTGGTGGACCACGAACCCGTCGACGGTGCCGTTGCCGTCGCTGTCGTAGGCCCCGAAGTCCACCGAGGTCTGGGCGGCGAGCGCCGCGGCCGCTTCGGCGGCGATCGCGCGCAGGCCGGTGTCGGGCGCGAGGCGCTCGCCGTACGACGCCACCGGGTCGTCGGCTTGGAACTAGGCTCGGATCTGCAAGCCGAGGTCGAGCTGTCCGCCGGTGGCCGCGTCGTAGAACGCCGACACGCCGTCGTGCGCGTCGACGAGGTCGGCTTCGGAGGCGGTGAACGGCAGGTCCGAGAAGTCGACGAGCACCACGGGGAAGTCGAGGGTGGCGGCGCTCAACACCGACGGCGCCCCTAGGGCTCGACGAACCGAGGGCCGCGGGTCAGGCGGGGACCGGGCTCTCCGCAGGTTCGACCTGGCCGATCGGGCACGCCAGGGGCCGGCGGCGTCGCGCCGGCCACGCCGTGCAGCGCCAGGGAAAGGAGGACAGAGTGCAGGTGCATGACACCCCTCGCGGCGACGGAGCGAGGGGAGGTCCTCACTCACGCCGGGGTCGAGGGGCGGCCGGTTCGGGCCTGTTACGACGATCTACTTTCGGCGGCGGATGCGCTCGAGCGCGGCGGCGACCTCGGCGCTCCGCGCGGGCGCCGCGACGGCCAGGGCGGCGCCGCCCGCGACGAGCCCCACCACCCACCCGCCGGGCGCGTCGACCACGAAGTGGTACTGGCAGTAGAACGTGGACAACGCGACGCCGAGCGCCCAGAACCACCACACCCGCGACGCGCCCAGGCTGCGGAGCACGACCACCAGCGCGACCGCGACGCCGACGTGCGACGACGGGAACGCCGCCGCGAAGTGGGGGTTGTTCGCGTACAGCAGGTGAGCGGCCCGCGTGAACGGCCCGAACGCCTCGGCGCCCGTCGGGTAGCCCGCCGGGTGGTAGCCGCCGGCCGGCGCGAGCAGCCAGCCCCAGCCGCACAGGGTCATCGCCAGCAGCAGCGCGAGCCCGTAGCGGAGGGCGGCGGCGTCGGACCGGCGCCACACCCACAGCAGCGCGAGCGGGACCACGAGGTAGTACGAGACATAGAACGCGTTCGCCAGCTCTTCGACCGGCCCGCCGAGCGCCCACCGCGGCGGGCCCGGGTAGCCGAGGAGGAGCGCGTCGGCCCGGGCGAAGGTGGCGTCGATGTAGCGCTCGGGCGCGAGCTGCAGGATGCCGACGGCCCCCTGGTAGATCGCGGGCCAGATCAGCACCGGCCACAGCGCGCCCATCGGCCCGACCCGCTCACCGGCCGTGCGCATCGCGAGCAGCGCGGCGGCGAGCACCAGGCCGAGTGGCAGGATCTGCTCGGGCCCGGCGCCGTGCACGACGCCGTACACCCCGTACGGCACGGCGAAGCCCGCGGCGGTCCAGGCCGCGGTCTGGCGGAGGATGTGGTGTTCGCCCGGCGCTTCCATGCGTCCCTCGACGTTCGGCGCGACCATAGACATCGTCAGGACGCCGTCAAGGGACGCCACGCTCTTCGTTTCGGTGGCGGCCTCGATCCGGTTCGTCGTTGCCGCCGCTGGAACAATCAGCCCCGAACTTACGTGGACGAGGAACAAACCGGCTTCAACTTGCCAGGGAGCTCGGGCTCCAGTGGGGCGCCCCCCCGCCACCCTCCAACGCCAACAACGAGGAGGTGGGGCGCTCCGGCTCGTCGTTCACCAGCGCGAGCACGGTCCGCTGTCAAGTTGAAGCGGGATTGCTCTCGCCGCCCGAACGTTCGAGGGCGATTGTTCGACTTCGAGCACGGTCGCGTCAGCGCTTGAACAGCCGTAGCCGCGCCAGCACCGGCAGGTGGTCGGACAGCGCGCTCGCCGACCGGTCGACGATGGCCGTCGCGGCGTCCATCCGGGCGCTCTCGCCGCCGCGCACGAACACGCGGTCGAAGCGCTCGGGCTCGATCTGGTGGGTGTGGCCGAGGTCAGCGCCGATCGCGGCGTCGACGAGGCCGGCCTCGACGAGGCGCGCTTGCGACGCGGTGTCGACGGCGTCGGCCCCGTACAGGTTGAAGTCGCCCATCACGATCGCGGGGCGCGGGTCGTCGCCGAGCACCGCGAGCAGCTCGTCGATCTGCGCGGACCGCACCGCGGCGTTTCGGGCGCCGCTGCCGGCCTGAAGGTGGGTGACGAGGACGGTGACCTCGCCGACGTCGGGCACCTCCACGCCGGCGACCAGCACGCCCTTCGCCTTGAGCCGGTCGACGCCGCGCGCGGCCACGAACGGGACGAGCGACGCCGGTCGTGTGATCCGGTGCGGCGTGTAGAGGGCCAGCCCGGAGTCGCCCCCGTGGCTCGGCACGGTCACCCCTCGCAGATCCAGCAGGTGCCGGGCCCCCGTCCACACCTCCTGCAGCCCGACGATGTCGAGGCCGCCGTCCCCCAGCCACTTGTTGATGCCGGGGAAGCGGCGTTCGCGCGGGCGCCAGGCGATCGGGAACGGCAGGCCCCACGTGTTGAACGTCGCGACGTCGAGGCTGGCGGCCTCACCGCGGGACGACGGCTCGCCTCCGTGCGCTCGGCCAGCGGCGAGCGCAGTCGCGAGGGCCAACGCCATTCGGAGCGGGGTTGCCATGGGGGGATCTTGCCCGCAGTCCGCGGCAGCCGCCACCCGGCGCGAGAACATGTTTCAAATTCGTGGCACGGAGCGTCAGCGGCGGCGACCGTCCTGCAGCAGGTTGGTCGGCGCGAGGACCATGTACGCGAGGTAGGTCAGCGGGCCGGTCAGGAAGCCGATCCAGATCGTGGTGAGCGCGGCGTTGATCGCCTGCAAGAACCAATACGACAACATGATCGCGAGCCCGACGCCCACCCGGCCCGAGTAGATGTGCCCGACCCCGAACGTCTGGAACAGCGTGCCCGGGGCGACCTCGAGCGCGACGGCGAGCATGGTCTGGTTGCGCGTCATGGCGTGACCTCCGCGACACGTTCGCGCGCTGGACGGCTTCTATTTCCGCCCCGCCTCACACCGTGTACGGCCCGCCGACCCGGTACCCGACGCCGCGCACCGTCTCGATGAGGTCGGAGTGGGGCCCAAGCTTCTCGCGCAGCCGGCGCACGTGCACGTCGATGGTGCGCAGCTGGACGTCGCCTTCGGGCCACGCCTCGGCGAGCAGCGCATGGCGCGACCACACGCGGCCCGGCGTCGACGCGAGCACCTCCAGCAGCCGCAGCTCGGCGACGGTCATCGGGTAGGCAACACCGTCGAGCCACATCCGGCGCTCGGCCGCCGACAGCCGGATCCGCCCGAGCTTCGTGGCGGCCCCGGCTTGTGGCGCGCTCCGCGGGTGGCTGCGCCGCAGGATCGCGCGCAGCCGCAGCGGCAGCTCACGCGGAGAATAGGGCCACACGACGTAGTCGTCCGCGCCGAGCTCGAACGCGACCACGCGGTCGATCTCGTCGCCGCGGCGCGTGAGCACGAGCAGCGGCACCGCGGCGCCCTCCGGCGCGCTCCGCAGATCCCGCAGCGCCGTGAACCCGCCCCCGTCCGGGACATCAGGATCCAGCACGACGATGTCGGGCCGCATCCCCAACCGCTCGAGCGCGCGCGCGTGTGTCGCCGCGTGCGTCACCTCGAACCCTTGCGACTGCAGCAGATTCGTGAGTAACGAAGCGTGGTTCTGGTCACCGTCGACCAGCAGGACGTGAGCCATACGAGCAACACCCCCGCCCCTTGTACCTTCGGGCGGGTGTTTCGCTCTGCAACATCCTCGCGTAACCGTATCCGGCCAACCGTTACCGAGCGGTCATCATTCCGTCACGTGGAGGGGTGAGGATGACGGCCGCCCGAGAGGCGGTCCAAAGGGGGGACGTCATGAGCATCCGGATTGGATTCGCGGCGATCATGCTCGCTGGTTGCGGCGGCAAGGACGAGACGGCGGCGCCGAGCGAGTCGGGCCCGACCGACACGGAGTACACCACGCCCGCCGAAGGCGTCGAGTGCGCCGACACCTTCTGTGTCATTTCGGGTACCATCACGGAAGATCTGACGCTGACGGCCGACATCCCGTGGCTGCTGCGCGGCGGCGTGTTCATCGGCGACGACGTCAACGAGACCGTGCTCACCATCGAGCCCGGCACCACGGTCTACGGTGAGACGTCGACGGACGGCTTCCTGGTCATCCGCCGCGGCTCGAAGATCATGGCCGAAGGCACCGCCGACGCGCCGATCGTCTTCACGTCGTCGAAGGAAGCGGGCACCCGCGCGCGCGGCGACTGGGGCGGGCTCATCATCAACGGGCGCGCGCAGACCAACGCGTGCGGCGAGGACGTGACGGGCATCTGCGAGAGCTTCGGCGAAGGCGGCACCGGCTACTACGGCGGCGACGACCCGGCCGACAGCAGCGGCGTGCTCAAGTACGTGCGCGTCGAGTTCGCCGGCACGCTCATCTCGCCGGACAACGAGCTCAACGGCATCGCGTTCCAGGCCGTCGGCTCGGGCACCGAGGTCGACTACATCCAGGTCCACCAGAACGCCGACGACGGCGTCGAGTTCTTCGGCGGCAGCGTCGAGGTCAAGCACGTGGTCGTCACCGGCGTCGGCGACGACTCGATCGACTGGACCGACGGCTGGCAGGGCAAGCTGCAGTACGCGGTCGCGCAGCAGTGGTCCGACGCCGGTGACCAGGGCATCGAGGCGGACAACAACGCCGACAACAACGACGCGAGCCCGCGCTCGATGCCGACGTTGTCGAACGTGACGCTGATCGGCAGCCCCGAGTCGTCGTCGTCCGACCTCGGGATGCTGCTCCGCGAGGGCACCTCGGCGAACCTGTACAACATGGTGGTCGTCGGGTTCAACGAGGCGTGCCTCGACGTCGACCAGCAGGCCACGTTCGACCAGATCGACAGCGGCTCTCTGACCATCGCGAGCTCGATCTTCGACTGCGCCACGACCTACGTGACGACCGACGAGGACTTCGACGGCGACGAGAAGAACGACCCCGATCCGAGCGACATCACGGCCTGGTTCGAAGGCGGCGCCGGCAACACCCTCGGTGACGCCGGTCTGGCCGACCCCTACAACGAGGCCGCGCCGGGCTGGGTGCCGGGCGCGGGCTCGGCGGCCCTCAGCGGCGGGAGCGCCCCGTCCGACGCGTTCTTTGACGCGGCCTCCTTCCGCGGCGCGTTCGACGACGGCGCGGACTGGACGGCCGGCTGGACGAGCTTCGCCCCGAACTGATGGCCGAGTAGGAGCGCGCGATGTGGTGGTTCCTGCTTTGGGCGTCGCTTCGGCCCGCGTACGCGGACGACGCGATGGCGCAGCGGCTCGCCGACCTCCGTCGTGAGGTCGAGCAGCTGCACGACGAGGTTTCGACCGAGCAGGAGGCCATCCGGTCTCGCGCGCGCGGCCTGGAGGCCGAGCGCGCCGATCTCGAGGCTCAGATCCGGAGGGAGACCCTTCGGATCGAGCAGTTGGAGCGCATCGCCGCCGAAGAGCGCGCCGCGCTCGAGGCCGGCGGCGCGCAAGGGGACGTGCTCGTGCCGGTCGTCACCGACGGGCTCGGCAAGATCGAGGCGTCGATCCGCGAGGGCTTGCCCTACCGCACCGCAGAGCGGGTCGCGGCGGTGCAAGAGCTCCGGGCGTCGCTCACCGCCGGCAACGTCCGGCCCGAGCAAGCCGCGATCCGTACGTGGCAGCTCATCGAAGACGAGCTGCGGCTGACGCGGGAGAACGCGTTGGACCGTCAGGTCATCCCGCTCGACGGCAAGGACGTGCTCGTCGAGGTCGGCCGCATCGGCATGGTCGCGCTCACGTGGCGCGCTGAAGACGGGCGGGTCGGGCACGCGGTCCGCGACGGCGCGGGCTGGCGGTTCGCCGAGCTCACCGCTCCGGACGACGTGGCGCGTGTGCTCGACCTGCACGACGCGCTGCTCAAGCAGATCCGCACCGGGTGGTTCGAGCTCCCAGGCGCGACGGTGGGGGTCCGATGATGTCGGTCTGGTTGTTCGCCGCCCTCGCGCATGGGGCCGAGCCCACGCCGCTCGAGGCCGCGTACCAGAAGGAGTACGCCTTCTTGCTCGCCGAGAAGGATTCGCTGCAGGCGCGGCAGGCGGCGCTCGGTCGGGAGCGGGCCGAGCGCATCGGCTCGGTCGAGGCCGAGATCTCGCGGCTGGAAGGTCAGTGGCTCGGCCTGCAGTCGCGCGGCGACCAGGCGGAAGACGCCCTGAACGAGGTCGAGCGCAACGTGGCCTCGATCGAAGACGCCCGCGGTGGGCTCGACGCTACGCTGCACGCCGCGTCGACCACGCTCGATGTGACGCTCGAACCCGAGCGCCCCGCCGACGCCCTCGCGGTCGCGTACGAGCGCGGGGTCGCTGCGGTGGCGGCGGGTCGCGCCACCACGTCGGCGCCCGGCTCGTTCTTCTTGCGCGACGGCACCGCGGTCGACGGCACGGTCGTGCGTGTGGGCCGGGTCGCCGCGTACGGCGTGTCGCCGCAGGGGTCGGGGGCCCTGGTGCCGGTCGGCGAGGGCCGCCTGCAGATCTGGCGCGACCCGGCCGGGCCGGCCGCCGAGGCGCTGGCGTCGGGCACCCAGCCCGACGTGCTGCCGATCTACCTGTTCGAGCGCATCGACCAACGGATCGAGGAGCCGAAGGAGAAGGGCCTCCAGTCCACGCTCGATGCCGGTGGGCCCATCGGGTACGTGATCTTGGCCCTCGGGGCGTTCGCAGCCCTGTTGCTCACGATCCGCGGCGCCACCCTGCTCGGCCTCGGGCGCGGGTCGGGCGTGGTCGTGGCGACGTTGGCGAAGGTGGAGCGCGACCAGGACGGCGAAGCGGCGCGGTTGGCCGCGGCGAGCGGCGGGGCGGTCGGCCGGGTGCTCGCGGCGGTGGTGCCGGCGGTCGACGCCGACGAGGCGACGTTCGAGGGGCTCGCCGAGCAGGCGATCGGCGCCGAGATGCCGGCGTTGGAGCGCTTTGGGACCGCCATCTCGGTCATCGCGGCGGTAGCACCGCTGCTCGGGCTGCTCGGCACCGTCACCGGCATGATCTCGACGTTCGACGTCATCACCGAGCACGGGACGGGCGACCCGAAGATGCTCTCGAGCGGCATCGGCGAAGCGCTCGTCACCACCGAGTTCGGGCTCATCGTCGCGATCCCGTCGATCCTGCTCGGCAACCTGCTCGGCGCGCGCGCGCGCACGATCTCCGATCGGCTCGACCGCGCCGTGATCGAGCTGCAGAACGTGGCGCGCAAGCGCGCCGCCCGCCCCGCCGACGACACGCAGTCGGCGCGGATCGCACATGGTTGACGAAGCGCTCGACGTCCTCGTGAAAGGAGGCGTCGTCAGTCCGTTCTTGCTCCTGTCGGCCGGCCTGGTCGGGTACGGGCTGACGTGGCGCTGGTGGACGATGCGCGGGCCCGTCGACGCCCGCCGCGCGAAGGGCGGGCGGGGCCTGTTGGGCCGCGCGATCGCCGCGGTCGCCGCCGTCGACGCCCACCCGACGGCGCGTCGCGTCGCGGTAGGGCCGTTCGCGACCGAGCTCGACAGCTACCGGGTGCTCATCAGCACGCTGTGCGTGCTCGCGCCGCTCGCCGGCCTGCTCGGGACGGTCAGCGGCATGATCGTCACCTTCGACGGCCTCGCGACCGGCTCGATGTACAGCCGCGGCGGCGGCATCGCGGGCGGCATCTCCGAGGCGTTGTACTCGACCGAGATGGGGCTGGTGGTCGCAGTGCCCGGCATCGTGCTCGGGCGGCTGCTCGACCGCAAGCAGCGGGTGCTCGTCGATCAGCTCGAGCGGCTCGTCGCCGAGGGGGCGCCATGAAGCGCCGCCGCGCGATCGAAGGGCCGATGGAGGTCGACATCAGCCCGCTGATCGACGTCGTCTTCTTGCTGCTCATCTTCTTCATGGTGTCGTCGACGTTCGTGAAGGACACCAAGCTGGACCTCGAGCGGCCGGGCGCGTCGAGCGGCACCGCGGCGTCGAGCAAGGCGATCCGGCTCTACATCGACCGGAACCAGGAGTTCTACGTCGGGGAGACGCCGGTCAAGCCGTGGATGCTGCAGAGCCGCGTCCGCGAGCTGCTGCGCGACCAGTCGGAGCCGACGGTGCTGGTGGTGGTCGACCGCTCGGTGCCCGCCGAGAAGCTGGTGGAAGCCGTGGATCAATGCCGGCTCGCCGGCGCCACCGACGTCGGCGTGATCACCAACGCCGAGGAGCAGATGTGAGCGCGCTGCGTACGGCGCTCTCGCTGATCGGCGGAGGCGGCGCGGCGGTGGGCTGGTTGGCCGCCCTCGTCGTGCTGTCGCGGCCCGCGCCGCCCGACGAGGACGTATCCACGGCGGCGGTGGTCGCGTTCGACGCCAAGCCGACGCCGCCGCCGCCGAAGAAGGACCGTCCGAAGCCGCAGCGCCGCAAGCCGCAGCGCTCGGACGCGCCGCCGGCCCCGGCGCTGGCGTCTTCGTTGTCGGGGCTGTCGTTCGGGTTGCCGACCCTGGAAGGCGTCGGGCTCGGCTCCGACCTCATCGGCGACGTCGGCGACGTCGTGATGACCGAAGACGCCGTCGACGGGCGTCCGGAGCCGATCTCACGGACCGCCGCCGCATACCCGTCGCGCGCCCGCGCGAAGAACGTCGAGGGTGAGGTCGTGCTGCGGCTGCGGGTGTTGCCGGACGGCCGCGTCGAGGACGTGAAGGTGGTCGAGGCGCGCCCGGAGGGGTGGGACTTCGAGGCCGCCGCGGTGGCCGCCGTGCGCGGGTGGCGGTTCTCCCCGGCCACCTACGAGGGGCGGCCGGTCGCGGTCGTCGTCACCCAGACCGTAAGGTTCGCGCTGCAATGACCGGGCTGTTGCTCATCGGGTGGCTGTGGGCCGCCCCCGTCGCGGCCGCTGAGCCTGCGGACGCGCCCGTCGAGGAGGTCGATCTCGTCGCGGTCGCCGCGGTGCTCGTGCGCGACGGCCACCTCGATCGCGCCGCCGGGGTGCTCGCTGAGGTGGACCCGACCGCCGAGGGCGTCGACCTCGTGCGGTACCACCTGCTGCGCGGCTTGCTCGCGCTCGACGCGCAGCGCCCGGAAGACGCGATCTCGGCGTTCGAAGCCTCCATCGCGGCCGGCAACCAGGATCCGGCCGTCCGGGTGCCGCTCGCGCGGGCGCTCGTCGCCGCGGGCCGGCCCGGGGAGGCGGTCGCGGCGGTCAGCGGCGCCGAGCTCGACGGCTTGCCGTCCGCGTGGCGGGTGCGCGCCGAGGCGTACAAGGCGTCGGGGGACCCAGACCGGGCGTACAGCGCGCTCAACGACGGGGTCGCCCGCTTCCCCGACGACGCCGACCTCGCGCTCGCGCGGGTCCTGCTGCTCATCGAGCTGGGGTTGTTCTTGGAGGCGCGCTCGGTCGGCCGGTCGCTGCTGGACCGGCCCGGCGCCCCGGTCACGACGTGGCTGGCGGTGTCGGAGGCCACGCGCGTCGCCGGCGACCCCGACGGCGCCATCCTGCTCCTGGAGGAGGCGCGCCTCCGCTTCCCCGCCGAGGTGTCGGTGCACAAGCAGCTCGCCGGCACGTGGCTTCAGCAGGAGCACCCGCTCGCCGCCGCGCAGGTGCTCGCCGTCGCGGTCGAGCTCGATCCGTCGCTCGCGACGCAGGCGGCCGAGTGCTACCGCCGCGCCGGGTGGACGTCGCACGCGCTGGTGATGAACGGTCGGGTGGCCGACCCGATGGAGAAGTCGCGGCAGCGGCTCGGGCTGTTGGTCGACGAGGGGCGGATCGCGGAGGCGGTCGCGCTGGTGCCGCGGCTGTCGCGGCTGGGCCTGCTCGCCGACGACTCGGTGTCGTACGCGATCGGCTACGCGTGGTTCGGCCTCGGTGCGTACGACGAAGCGGAGCAGGCGCTCGCCGACATCGAGGATCCAGCGGTCTTCCGGTCGGCGGTGTCGCTGCGACAAGCGATCGGGGCGTGTCGGGCCGAGCCCGGCGCGTGTGGCTCATGATGCTCTTGCTCGCGCCCGCGCTCGCGTGGGCGGCGGACGGCGTGCTCGTCGGGGTGGTGTTCGAGCGTGACTCGGGCGCGCCGGCCGCGGGCGTCGCGGTCTCGGCGGCGGGCGCGTCGACGACGACCGGCCCGGACGGTCGGTTCTCGCTCACGATCGCGCCCGGTATCGTCGACGTGCGCGTCGGCGACGGGGTGGTGCCGCAGGTCGCCGTCGCGTCGGGCCAGACCACCGAGCTGTTGGTGACGTGGTCGCGCGCGGCCGGCGTGCTGTCGGTCCTGCGGGAGGAGCCGGTCGACGGCGGGCCGGTCGGCGCGCGCGTCGAGGGGCCCACCGCGCCGCTCACCGGGTCGCTGACCGACGAAGAAGGCGCGGCGCTGGCGGGCGCGCGGGTGGTCGTGCGTGGCCTCGCCGCGGACGCGGTCAGCGCCGGCGACGGGCGATACTCGGTGTCGTTGCCGATCGGCACCTGGGACGTGACGATCATCCGTGCCGGATACGTGCCGGTGACCCGCACGATCGTGATGGATGACGACGGCGAGGCGCTCGACCTGACCCTCGTCGCGTCGGGCATCGCGCTGTCGGACTTCACGATCACGGCGCCGCGCGTCGAAGGCGGCACGGCCAGCTTGCTCGACGAGCGGCAGGCGTCGTCGAGCGTGTCGGACAGCGTCGGCGTCGAGCAGATGTCCCGCGCGGGCGACGGGAACGCCGCCGCGGCGCTGGCCCGCGTCACCGGGCTCACGGTCGTCGACGGCAAGTACGTCTACGTGCGCGGCCTCGGCGAGCGGTACTCGTCGTCGTTGCTCAACGGCGCCCAGCTCCCGAGCCCGGAGCCCGAGCGTCGCGTCGTCCCGCTCGACATGTTCCCGCCGAGCGTGCTCGAGAGCATCGTCGTCCAGAAGACGACGAGCCCCGACCTCCCGGCGGAGTTCGGCGGTGGTGCGGTGTTGTTGCGCACCCGGACCGCGCCGTCCGAGCCGTTCGTCGACCTGTCGGCGAGCTCGGGCCTCGAGGTCGGCAGCGCGTTCACGCAGGGCCTGCGCTACGACGGCGGCCCTACCGACTGGCTCGGCATCGACGGCGGCACGCGCGCGCTCCCGGACGTGGTCGCCGAGGCGTCGGCGGAGTCGCCGCTCGAAGAAGGCGACATGTTCTCGTCGTCCGGGTACGGCGCCGACGAGCTCGAGGCGTTCGGCGAGGCGATGTCGAACACCTGGAACACCGTGCGGCAGTCGGTCCCGCCGGACGCGTCGGTGTCGTTCGGGGCCGGGGCGCCCGTCGAGCTCGGCCCGACCACGCTGTCGGCGCTCGTCGGCGGCGGGTGGGGCCAGTCGTGGTCGAGCGACCAGTGGCAGCACATCTACACCACGGTCGGGTCGGGCGGCGCGCTCGAAGCAGGGAACACCTACGACTTCGACGCGCTCACCCGCTCGGTGTCGCTGACCGGAATCGGCGTGGTGCAGTGGGAGGGGCTCGGCCAGCGGATCACCTCGACTACGCTGTGCTTGCGTGACACCGAGGACGAAGCGCGCGAGTACGTCGGGTACAACCGCGACGTCGGCACCGACATCGCGGTCACCCGGCTGCGGTGGGTCGAGCGCATGCTGCTGCTCGAGCAGGCGCTCGGCGACCATCGGGCGGGCCCGCTGCGCCTCGGGTGGCGGTACACGTTCGCGCAGGCCACCCGGCTCGAGCCCGACACCCGAGAGTACCGGTACGACCTCGAGCCGCAGACCGGCGAGTGGTTCTTGTCGGACCGGCCGGAGGGCAACGGGCGCTTGTTCTCCGACCTCGACGACGACACCCAGGACGTCGGCGTCGACCTCACCCTCGCGCTGCGCCCGAAGGAGGACCCCGACGATCCCGAAGCGAACGGGTTCGTACGCGTCGGCGGGGTGTGGGTGGACCGCGAGCGGCTCGTCGACACCCGTCGCTACAAGTATGTCCACAAAGGGGAGCTCTCGCGCGCCGACGAGGTGCTCGTGCTCGACCCGGAGTCGATCTTCGCGGCGGAGAACATCGGCTCGGACGGGTTCCAGTTCGAGGAGATCACCCGGCAGACCGACAACTACACCGCGACGCAGACCATCCGGGCCGTGTACGGCATGATCGACACCCCGATCACCCCGTCGACCCGGATCCTCGCGGGCGCGCGGTACGAGGCCGCGCGCCAGGCCACGACCACGTTCGAGCTGTTCAACCCGGACTCGGTGCCGATCGAGGCGCTCATCGAGTCGAAGGACGTGTTGCCGACCGCTACGGTCACGCAGGGGCTCGGCGTGGAGGGTATGCAAGTGCGGGCGGGCTACGGCAAGACGGTCAGCCGCCCGGACTTCCGCGAGCAGAGCCCGGCGACCTTCGACGACGTGACGGGCGGGCGCCAGACGTTCGGCAACCCCGACCTGGTGCGGGCGACGATCGACGCGTTCGACGTGCGGTGGGAGTATTACCCGTCCGCCGGAGAGTCGGTGTCGATCGCCGGCTTCTACAAGCGGTTCGTCGATCCGATCGAGACGGTCGTGGTCGTCAGCGCCCAGCACTCGGTCACGTTCGACAACGCGCTCGGCGCGCAGAACGTCGGCGTGGAGCTCGACGGCCGGAAGGACTTCGCGTTCCTCGGGCCCGGCGGCGCGGACTGGTACGTCGCCGGCAACCTGGCGATCATCCGCTCGCGGGTCGAGCTCGACGCCGACTCGGGCATCCAGACGTCGCTCGAGCGCCCGCTGCAGGGGCAGTCCCCGTGGGTCGCGAACGCGCAGGTCGGGTACGCCGACCCGGACGGCCAGCTCGCGCTGACGCTCCTCTACAATGGCGTCGGGCCGCGGCTCGTCGAGGTCGGCGCGCTCGGCGCCCCCGACACCTACGAGGGCGCGTTGCACCTCGTCGACGCGACGGCGCGGTTCGGCCTCGGGGGCGGATTCGCGTTGTCGGTCAAGGCGAAGAACCTGATCGATCCGCCGCGCATCGAGCGGCAGTTCGACATGATCGTCGACGAGATCCGGGTCGGGCGGGAGTTCGGGCTCGGGTTGTCGTGGAGCCCGGACCTGGTGCCGGAGCGAGGCTAGACCTTGAACAAGCGGTCAGCGGTCAGCGGTCAGCGGTCAGCGGTCAGCCCGGTCAAAGCCATGCATCGCTCAGCGGCAGCCGACCGGGTTGTTCGCGTTCAGGTGAAGGTCGGTT
>CAIUDO010000866.1 GCA_903897935.1 uncultured Pseudomonadota bacterium | reverse complement strand
GTCGGTCCGGGTCGCCACGTGCGTCGCGCCGGTCGACTACGTCGCGCGCGGCACCGACTGCAACGACGCCAACGTCGACGTGAGCCCGGACGCCGACGAGCGGTGCCTCACCCCGTACGACGACGACTGCGACCGGCTGATCAACGACGAAGATCCGGACCTGCACGTCGATCCGTCCACTTGGCACGCCGACGCCGACGGTGACGGGTTCGGCGCGCCCACGTTGGTCGAGCTGTCGTGCCTCGTGCCAGATGGGTATGTCGCCGACGGGACCGACTGTGATGACTCGGCAGCGACCGTGTACCCCGGCGCCGACGAGTACTGCGCGACGCCAGAGGATGACGACTGCGACGGCGTGGTCGCGGAGGCCGATCCCGAAGGCGCTGTCGACGAGGTCGCCGGGTACGCCGACGCTGACGCGGACGGGTTCGGCGACCTCACGGACGTGGTGTTCGCGTGCACCATCGCGCCCGGTCGCGTGGCCGATGCCACCGACTGTGACGACGCCAACGATGGGGTCAACCCCGGCGCCATCGAGCTGTGCGCGCTCCCGTGGGACGAAGACTGCGACGGCGGCGCTGACGACGCGGACCGCGAAGGACCGGCTGACCCGGCCAGGTGGTATGCCGACGCGGATGGCGACCGGTTCGGGTGGTCGGCCTCGTTCGTCGACGCCTGCGTGGCTCCGTCGGGGCACGTGGCCGTGGCGACCGACTGCGATGACGGTGACACCCTCGTCAACCCTTCGGTGGCCGAGCGGTGCGCCACCGCATACGATGATGACTGTGATGGATCCGCGAACGACGCCGATCCCGGCGGCGTGGTCGACCCCAGCACGTGGTTCGCCGACGGGGACGGGGACGGGTTCGGCGACGTCGCGAGCCCGATCGAGCGCTGCGTGGTGCCCGCCGGCTACGTCGCTTCGTCGTCAGACTGTGATGACGCGCGCGGGGCGGTGTTCCCGGGCGCCGAAGAGACGTGCGGCACCGCCTACGACGACGACTGCGACGGCGCGAACAACGACGCGGATCCGGAGGGTCCGGCCGATCCGACTCGGTGGTTCGCCGACACGGACGGGGACAGCTACGGCAACCCTGCGGTGTGGCTGGACCGGTGTGTCGCCCCGATGAACACCGTTGCGAATGACGACGACTGCGACGACACCCTCGCCAGCCGCAGTCCGGCGGCCCTCGAGCTGTGCGCGACGCCGTACGACGACGACTGCGATGGGGCAGCCAATGACCTGGATCCCGGCGGCTCCGTCGACGCGTCGTCTTGGTACGCCGACGCCGACGGCGACGCGTTCGGGGACCCTGCCGACCTCCTTGTCGCGTGCTCGAAGCCCGCCGCCTACGTCGTGAACCCCAGCGACTGCGACGACGGCGCGGCGGCGATCAACCCAGCGGCCACCGAAGTTTGTGACGGCGTCGACAACGACTGCGATGGCGGCGCGCGGCTCGTCGACGACGCGGACGCGAGTCTCAGCCTGGCGAGCGCGACGACGTGGTTCCTGGACTCGGACGGCGACGGTCACGCGCCGGTCGACGCGTCGTTCGTGCGCGCGTGCGTGGCGCCTGCCAGGTACTACCCGACGCGAACGGACTGCGACGACACGCGCGCCAGCGTGTCACCGGACGAGGTCGAGGTCTGCAACAACATGCTCGACGATGACTGCGACCTGCTCACTACCTGCATGCTCGAGGGTACGTTCTCGGCGGCCCCCGCCGACGCGGACCTGTACTGGGAGGGATCGGCGTCGAGCAACCTCGGGATGCTCGCCTACATCGGCGACACGTCCGGGGACGGCGCGGACGACGTGCTCGTTGGGGCGCCGTTCAGCGGTGGGTCCGGGCAGGTGTTCTTGTTGAGCGGGGTCCCGGCGAGCGGGTCCGCCTCGGCGGCGGCGAGCACCACGCTCAGCGGCCTGGCGGGTTCGGCGTTCGGCACGCAGCTCGCCACGGCTGACATCGGCGCTGACGGGTTCGTCGACGTCGTGGTCGGCGCGCCGTCCGAGGCTCTTGGAGGCGCCATCTACGTGTTCTCCGGTCCGCTTCCGGCGGGCTCCTCGTCTACGGGGTCGGCGACGCACCGCATCGCCGGCGGCGGCCTCGAGATCGCCGCGGATCCCACCCGCGCCATGGTCGGCGGGCCACCGGTGGTGGTCGCCGGTTCGGACGCCCTGGTGGTCGGCGCGCCCGACTTCGACTCGGGCATCGGCAGGGCGTGGGTGTTCTGGGAGTGGTCGCCGGCGATGAGCGCGTCGGACGCCTCGGTGACCCTCAACGGTCTGCTCGACAGCGAGTACGGCTACGCGACGGCGCTCGGAGATGTCGACGGAGACGGCCTGTCAGACGTCATCATCGGCGCGCCGGGCCGCACGGTGAGCGGCGACGTGGGCGCCGGCGGGGCGTTCGTGTTCCGCGCCGACACGCTCGCGGTCGGTGGCACCCTGGTCCC
Organism: uncultured Pseudomonadota bacterium; assembly: GCA_903897935.1. GTDB lineage: Bacteria > Myxococcota_A > UBA796 > UBA796 > CAIUDO01. The sequence goes on along the minus strand of CAIUDO010000866.1, from coordinate 5,939 downwards.
GTCCGACGCCGATCTCACGTTGAGCGGACCCGCCCCCGACGCGCGCCTCGGAACCGCGGTCACCGTAGCGGAGGACGTGCTCGGGGCCGGCGTCAACGCGTTGGTGGTCACCTCGCCGTACGACGTCGGGGTCGGCGCCGCGGGGCGGGCGGCCGTCTATACCCTCGACGCGGCGGGCACCTTCGCGACCTCGTCCACGCTCCTCGGGCGTGTCACCGACTCGTTGGCCGGCTTCTCGGCGGCGGGGGTCGGAGATCCCAACGGCGACGCCTACGCGGACCTGATGGTGGGCGCGCCGCTGCTCGGCGAGTCCTACCTGGTCTATGGCGGCCCGGACCTCGCGACGGGCACGCACTTCCTCGGGGATGACGCGTCGTTCGGGGGCCAGCCCTTCACCGCGCTCGCGGGGGTCGGGCTCGCGCGGGTCGGCGACGTCGACGGCGACGGCTATGACGACGTGCCGGTGTCGGTGCCCGGGTCCTCGGGCAGCGGTGGCGCCGCGAGCGGCCGGGTGTTCGTGTTCTTCGGGCTCGGCTTGTAGTCGGGCCGGCGCCCCGCGCGCAATCATGTGGGCGCTGCGCCGCGGAAGCACCAGCTTCCGAGCTGTGTTTCGGCCCGATCGGCGCTGCGCTCGGGACGGGCTGGTCCGACCCGGCTGGGCGTTGACCGAGCCCTGCTAGCGGCTTAACTCCGCGGCGCTTTCGGCGGTCCCGCCTCAAAACCAGAGCGATCGATGCACTTTCAGGATTTGATTGCGACCTTGCACCGCTTCTGGGGCTCGAACGGGTGCGTGATCCTTCAGCCCCATGACGCCCCGGTGGGCGCGGGGACGTTCCATCCGGCGACGTTCTTGCGCAGCCTCGACCCCGGCCCGTGGCGGTGCGCGTACACGCAGCCGAGCCGGCGCCCGGCCGACGCGCGGTACGCCGAGAACCCGAACCGCCTCGGCATGCACACGCAGTACCAGGCGCTCCTCAAGCCGGCGCCGCTCGACATCCAGGACCTCTACCTGCAGAGCCTGGAGGCGATCGGGATCGATCTACGTCGGCACGACATCCGATTTGTAGAGGATGACTGGGAGAGCCCGACGCTCGGGGCGTGGGGGCTCGGCTGGGAGGTGCGCTGCGACGGCATGGAGGTCACGCAGTTCACCTACTTTCAGCAGGTCGGCGGCATCGCGTGCCGTCCGGTGCCGGTCGAGCTCACGTACGGACTCGAGCGGATCGCGATGTACCTGCAAGACGTGGACAACGTCTACGATCTGACTTGGGTCGACGGCGTCACGTATGGTGACGTGTTCCGGCGCAACGAGGTGGAGCAGTCGAAGTACAACTTCGAACAGAGCGACGTCACGATGCTGTTCGAGTTGTTCAACCGGCACTTTGAGGCGTGTCGTTCGCTTTGCGACGCCGGGCTCGCGCTGCCGGCGTACGACCAGTGCTGCTACACGAGCCACACCTTCAACCTGCTCGACGCGCGCGGGGCCATCTCGGTCGCCGAGCGCGCTCGATACATCAAACGGATCCGAGAGCTCGCGTGCCGCTGCGCCGAGACCTGGGTCGCCGGGGGTGCAGCGTGACCGGCCGGGCAGAGCTGTTCGTCGAGCTTCGCGCCGAGGAGCTGGCGCCGGGTTCGATCCGTGGCGCGCTCGCTTCACTCGAAGCAGGCTTGATCGCGCTGATCCAGGGTGTGGAGCACGGAGCGGTGCGCGCTTGGGCGACCCCGCGTCGCCTCGCGGTCGCCATCGCGGATGTCGCGCCGGCCCGGCCCGTCGTCGAGCGGGTCGTCACCGGTCCACCGGCGGAGCGGGCGTTCGACGCCGCGGGCGCGCCGACCCCGGCTGGCGTCGGCTTCGCGCGCGGCAAGGGCGTGTCGCCGAGCGCGTTGATGGTCGTCGATGGCCCGAAGGGCAAGGTGGTCGCGGTCACCGTGCAAGAGGGGGGCGAGCGCGTCGTCGCGCTGGTCTCGGCGGGGCTCGAGGCGCTGATCCTGGGCTTGCCGTTCGCGAAGTCGATGGAGTGGGGGGACGGGGGGGTCCGGTTCGGGCGGCCGATTCACGGCGTCGTCGCTCTGTACGCGGGGGAGGTGGTGCCGGGGTCGGTCGCGGGCGTCGCGTTCGGCGACACCACCCGAGGGCACCGCCTGGCGCCGGATCGGGACTGCCGAGTGTCCGGCGCCGACGAATGGCTGGCGGCGATGCGCGCGCGCGGCGTGGAGCCGGATCTCGCAGCCCGCGAGGCGCGGATCCGCGCGTTGTTGTCGGAGGGGGCGCAGCGGTGCGGTGGCGATCTCGTCGACGATGACGCCCTCGTCGAGCGCGTGCTGCACCTCACCGAGGCGCCGACGTTGGTGTGTGGCGCCTTCGAACACGATCTTCTCGCGCTGCCCGAGAAGCTGCTGGTGCAGAGCATGCGCGCGCACACCGAGACGTTCCCGGTGCGCATCGACGGCAAGCTCACGCCGCGCTTCCTCGCGATCTCGAACAACCCGTGGGGTGACGAGCCGCTCATCGCGTCCGGTTATGCGCGGGTGCTGCGGGCCCGCTTCCACGACGCCCGGTTCTTCCTGGCCGAAGACAAGCGGCGCAGCCTGGACCAGCACGGCGAGCGGCTCGCGCGTATGCAGTGGATCCGCGGACTCGGCACGGTCGCGGACAAGGCGGCGCGCTTGGTCCGGCTCGCGCCGATGCTCGCGGAGGTGACCGGAGCGGATGCCGAGGCGACGGCGCGCGCGGCGGCGTTGTGCAAGTCCGATCTCGCGACGCAGATGGTCGGTGAGTTCCCGGAGCTGCAGGGCCACATGGGGCGTCTGTACGCGTCGCATCAGGGCGAACACGCCGCTGTCGCGGCCGCGATCGAGGAGCACTACGCGCCGGCCGGCGGCGACGGCGGGTTGCCGAGCTCGGCGGCGGGGCTCGCGCTCGCGCTGGCGGACCGGTTCGACACGCTCGCCGGCTGCTTCGCGGTCGGGATCGTACCGACGGGGGGTGGCGATCCGCAGGGCCTCCGGCGGGCTGCGGCCGGTATCGTGCGCATGGCGGTGGACCGCGGCCTCGACCTCGACCTGGGCCGGTGGGCGCAGGTCGCGCTCGACGGGATCGGGGCGCAGGCCGGCGGCGCGGGCTTCGAGGCGTGGCGGGCTGCGTCCGAGCCGGCCTCCAACGCGACGTGTCAGCGGATCGTCGAGTTCATCCTGCAGCGGCAGCGGGCCACCGCGGGGGTGTCGCCGGACATCGTCGACGCGGTCGTGTCGGTGTCGCCGCCGCAGCCGCACGTCATCGCGCGGCGCGTCGTCGCGCTCGCGGCGCTGACGCAGGCCGACGGCTTCGAGCCGTTGTTGGTGACGGTCAAGCGGGCGTCGAACATCACCCGCACGCTCGGCGCGCCCGACGGGCCACGGGCCGAGCTGACCGATCCCGCCGAGCTGGAGCTGCTCCGGGCGGTGGCGTCCGCGGAGCGCTCGATCGCCGAGCGGCCGTCCGCCGACGTCGACGGCGCGCTGTTGGTGCTCGCCGCCCTCGGGCCGCCGGTCGCCGCGTTCTTCGACGCGGTGCTGGTCGATGCGCCAGAGTCGTCCGTCAAGGCGGCCCGCTTGGACCTTCTGGGGCGTGTCGTCTCATTGTTCCGTGGGATCGCGGATTTCACGCGCATCTCGTCACGTTGATCGCGGCGTCCGTCGCGGGGAGGGGTCGTGTCAGGTTCCACGGTTCATGACCTCGGATCCGATGGCGTTGCCGTCGACCCGGTGATCGTCGGCTTCAAAGCCGCGTCGTTGGGAAGGATGATCGGCGCGGGTCTTCGGGTGCCGGATGGGTTCACGATCGCGACGCGCGCCTCGGTGGCGCACGACGGCTCGATGGACGACGAGATCCGAGCCGCGATCGGGCGCTTGGAGGCCCGTGCCGGTCGTGCCGTAGGCTCGGGGGCGCCGCCGCTGTTGCTCGCGGTCCGCACCAGCGGCCCCATCGCGATGCCCGGGGCCGCGGCCACCGTGCTCGGGGTCGGCGCCACGCGCGCCTCGGTCGTGCGCCTCGCGGAGGCGGCGCCACGCTTCGCGTGGGATCTGTGGTGCCGGTTCCTCACGACCTACGCGGAGACGGTGCGCGACGTGCACTACACGCGGCTCGCCAAGGCCCGCGACGGCGTCCTCGCGGGTCGGGGCCAGGGGCAGCTCGGGGTGGATGAGCTGGTGGTGCTCGCCGACGCGCTCGAAGACGCGATCACCGACGTGGGCCCTCCGTTGCCGACCGACGCGGCGTCGCAGGTGCTCGAGGCGGTGCACGCCGCGCACCGCGCGTACGGCAGCCATGGCGCGCGCTACCTCCGTAAGCGAAGCGGCGTCCCCGAGGATTCTGGGGTGGCCGTGACCGTGCAAACGATGGTGTTTGGTTCGTGGGACGGGTCGGGCGTGTCCGGATCGGGCGTCGCGCGCACCCGTGACCCGGAGACCGGCGCCAAGGCGTGCTCCGGGGCGTTCTCGGTTGGGGCGACCGGCGAGATCGCGGCGGGCAGCACCCCGCTGGCCACGCTGCGGGAGCTGGACGCCGCCTTGTTCTCCGCGTTGCTCGACGCCGGAGCGGCGCTCGAGCGCAGCACGAAGGACGCGGCCGAGATCGAATTCACCGTCGAGGATGGCGCGTTGTACGTGCTCGAGACGCGCCCGCTGCCGCGCAGCCCGGCCGCGTCGGTCCAGATCGCGGTGGACCTGGTCTCCGAGGGCACGATCACGATCCCAGACGCGCTCCGTCGCGTCGAACCGGCTCAGCTCGAGACGTTGTTGCGGCCCGTCGTGCGCCCCGGATCGCACCGCCGGGTCGTCTGCAAGGGGCTTGAGGCGAGCCCCGGCGCCGCGACGGGGCGGGTCGTGTTCGACCCCGAAGACGCGGTCTCCTGGAACGAGCGCAACATCCCGACCGTGCTCGTTCGTGTGTCGACGAGCCAGGAGGGCATCCAGGGCATGGCGGCCGCGGTCGCGGTGGTGACCGCGCGGGGTGGCCACACCTCCCACGCCGCGGTCGCGGCTCGGCAGATGGGCAAGCCGTGCGTCGTCGGGTGCAGCGACATCCAGATCGACTACTCGCGCGAGCTCTTTTACGCGGGTGACTCCGTTGTTCGAAAGGGGGACTGGCTCACCGTCGACGGGTCGAGCGGCGAGGTGCTCGAGGGTCAGGTCGAGACCAGCAGCCCCCGCGTCGACACCGGGGCGCTGAACACGCTCCTCCGATGGGCCGACAGCGTGGCGCGCCTCAAGGTTCGGGTCAACGCGGACAACGGAGCGGACGCCCGCAAGGGCCGGGAGTTCGGCGCCGCCGGCGTCGGCCTGTGCCGCACCGAGCACATGTTCTTCCAGCCGGAGGCGTTGCGCGCCGTTCGGCGCATGATCCTCGCCAACGACGCGCGGGCCCGTCAGCGGGCGCTGTCCGAGCTGTTGCCGGTCCAACGCCGAATGTTCACGGATCTGTTCCGCGCGATGGCGGGGGAGCCGGTCACGATCCGGCTGCTCGATCCGCCGTTGCAAGAGTTCCTGCCGGTCCGGGACGAGGACATCTCGGCGGTGTCGCAGGACCTCGGCGTGCGCACGGAGCTGCTGCAGGCCCGTATGGAGCAGCTCGCGGAGGCCAACCCGCTGCTCGGGCACCGCGGCGTGCGGGTCGGGCTGACCGATCCCGAGGTGTACCGCACCCAAGTGCGCGCCATCTTCGAGGCCGCGTGCGCGCTCCAGGCGGAGGGCGTCGCGGTGCACCCCGAGGTGATGATCCCGTTGGTGTCGATGACGTCGGAGATCGAGCGCGCGCGCGCCGAGGTCGTCGAGGTCGCCGAGGCCGTGATGGCGGAGTTCCGCGTGCGGGTCACCTACGCGGTCGGCACCATGATCGAGGTGCCGCGTGCGTGCTTGATCGCGGCCGACCTCGCAGCGTGCGCAGACTTCTTCTCGTTCGG
>CAIUDO010000865.1 GCA_903897935.1 uncultured Pseudomonadota bacterium | reverse complement strand
CTGCGCCACCAGCGCCGCGTGGGTGCCGCGCTCGGTCCGCGATCGGCAAGCGCGTGCTCCGGCGGTGCGCATCGTCGAGATCAGGGTGGATGAGCGCGTGCGCCCGCTCTCGGACCGCGTGGTGCTCGGGCCGGCGGGGACCGTCGAGGTAGCGTTTGCCCCCGGGGCGATGCGTGGGCCGGCGCGGCACCGGAGCCGTGTCCTGCCGGGCGGGCAGTGGGCGGTGCACACCACACCCGACACGGTCCTGTCGAACCTGGCGCCCGGCGTCTACACGCTCGAGGTGCAAGCGAGCGTAGACGGTCGCCACTGGACCGAGCCCTCGCGGTCCGCGAGGTTGGTGGTCGAGGTGCCGCCTCCTTGGCACACCCGCTGGTGGGCGCTGGTCGCGGCGGCCACCCTGCCGACCAGCGCGCTGGCGGTGGGGTTCGCGATCGTCCGTCTGTTCGCGCGCCGCCAAGAAGCCCGCTTGGCGGCCCAGCGAGACGAGATCCTGCACCACCTCCACGACGAGTTCGGGTCGTTGCTCGGCGCCGCCAGCGTTCAGTCCGACTTCTTGGTCGCGCAACCGGACGGGGAGCGGGCCGCGGCGCTGCGCGCGACCGTGCTCGAGCTCCACGACGCCGCGCGGTACGTGTACTGGGTGTTCGGGCGGGGCGCGCGTCGCGCGAAACACGAGCCACCCGCGCCGTTGCGTGAGCAGCTCGAGACGGTGCTGCGGCAGAGCTTCCCACGAGGCGCATGGGGCCCGCACGAGGAGGGGCACCCACGGCTCATCATCCGGGTGCCAGACCAATTGCCGGCCCGATGGACTGTCCCGCAGCGGAACGCAGTGATGCGGGTCGTGCGAGAAGCAGTCGCCAACGCGCGTAAGCACGCGGAGGCGCGCTCCGTTTCGATCGAGGTCGACGGTCGGTTGCCGTGGCGGGTCCGCGTCGTGGACGACGGGGTCGGGTTCTCCGAGGAGCGGGCCGCGCACGGCTTCGGCCTCGAGAGCATGCGCGCGCGGGCGGCCTCGGTGGGCGGTACGGTGACGACGACGAGCGCGCCGGGCGCCGGCACCACCGTGGAGTTGGTCTTCCCCCCATGAACATCCGCGTGGTCATCGTCGAGGACAACGAGCGCCTTCGAAGCGAGGTCGCGCAGCTCGTCGCGCGCACGCCCGGGTTCGAGGTCGTGGGGGAGGCGGACTCGGTTCGGCGGGCGCGCGCGTGGGCCGGCCGCTCCGGAGGGTGGGACGTGGCGCTGGTGGACCTCGGCTTGCCCGACGGCAGCGGCGCGGAGCTCGTCCGTGAGTGGAAGCGGTCGTTTCCCGACCGGCACTCCATCGTCTGCACCGTGTTCGAGGATCGCGGCACCATCGTGACGGCGATCGCCGCGGGCGCGTCGGGGTACCTCCTCAAGCGTCAGATGGGCGGCTTGTGCGCCCAGATTCGCTTGGTGATGGCGGGCGGGGCGCCCCTGTCCGGCAGCATCGCGGCCGTCGTGCTCGACCTCGTGCGCATGCAACCCGTGCTCCCGACGGAGCCCGACCGGTTCGGCCTGACGCCCCGGGAGATCGAGGTCCTCCGCGCCCTGAAGGAAGGCGCGACCTACCAAGGCGTCGCCACCCAGCTCGGGATCGAGGTGGGCACCGTGCAGACCTACATCCGCTCGATCTATCGGAAGCTGCAGGTCGAGAACGCCGTGCGCGCCGTGGTCTTGGCGATCGAACGCGGGCTGATTTGAGTCGCGGGCCTCGCGCGGACCGTCACCGGCGCGTCACGCGCGGCGCCCCGGCTTACATCGCACGCGCGCCGGCGAATCGCCGCGAGGAGTCCCCATGTGGCCGTTGCTCGCCCTGTTCGCGTGTTCCAAGGATGAAACTGCTGGTCCAACGCCGACCAACCCGACCGAGACCGGGACCGATCCGACCACCCCCGCCGTGTGCGTCACCTACGCCGACGCCGACGGGGACGGGTTCGGCGACCCGACGACCGCCGAGACGACCGCGTGCACCCCAACCGACGGGCGCGTGCTCGACGCGACCGACTGCGACGACGCCGACGG
>CAIUDO010000864.1 GCA_903897935.1 uncultured Pseudomonadota bacterium | reverse complement strand
TGGCCGAGCTGCAGGTGCGCCTCGGCCAACAAGAACGCGCGGGCGGCGAGCATCTCGTCCGGGGCGTCGGCGGGGATCGCCGACAGGGCGTCGAGCGCCGCTTGGTGGGCGCCGCGCTCGACCGCGCACCAGCCCGACAACAACGCGACGCGCGCCGCGACGTCGGGCTCGGTGGTGCCGCGCGTCATCTCCTCGAGCTCGGCGACGTACTGCGCTGCGCTCGCCGTGCGCCCGCTGCGGAGCTCAAGCTCGGCGAGCCCGTACACGACGCGCACCCGCAGCGCCGGGCGGTCGAACGCGCGCGCCACGAGCAGCGCCTCCTCGAACGCGGCGCGCGCGCGATCGGAGTGCGCGGCGCGCATCTCGAGGTTGCCGAGGTTCAACCTAAGACTCGCGGCGCGGACGAGGTCACCGGCGTGGTCCGCCATCATGACGGCGCCCTTCGACACCTCGATCGCCTCCGCCACCCGGTCGATGCGCCCGAGGATGCGCGCGAGGCCGCTCAGAACGGGCACCGGCACCTGGGCGCGCACCCACCCCTCGGCGCCCGACCCGGCCGCGATCAACGGCCGCACCGCCTCCATCAAGGGCAACGCCTCGCTCGCGTCGGCGCCGCGGTCGATGCGCGCGACCACGAGCACCAACCGGACCCCCAAGATCTCCCAGGTCAACGCCGGATCGAGCTCGAGCGCCCGCGCGCACAGCGGCTCGACGTCGTCGTAGTGAGCGAGCGCCAACGTCGCGAACGCGCACTCGACCAGCACCCGCGCGTGCGCGTCCGCGGGTAAGCCGCGCGCCTGCGCGGAGGCGCCGAAGGTGAGGGCCTCGTCGGGCTGATCGAGCTGCCGCAGCGCGCGCACCACCAGCGGCGCCGCGCGAGGGTCATCGGCGTTCGATCCCCACGCGACGACGTCCTTGAGCGCGCCCGCGTCGAGCGCCATCCGGACCCGGTGCCACCGCGCGTCGGTGTGGCCCGCGGCCGCCAGGCGCTCGCAGAGCTCCTCCAGGTCGGAGCGCCGCTGCGCCCCGCGCTCCACCGCGACACCCAGCAACGTGGCCGCGACGTCCAGCCGATCCGAGCGCGCCGCCAACAGCGCCGCCCACACGGCGTCCGGCTCGCGCGCGCGCTCGAGCAGCGCGTCACACAACGGCGACAACCAAGGATGTACGTTCGTGCGCCTGGGATCCGGGAGGCGCAGCGCACCCTCGGCCGTCTGTCGCAGCGCCCCCACCCCGAGCAAACGCAGCACGCTGCCGTTCAGCTTGCGGTCCAGCAACGAGACGACCGGCGCCGGCACGAGGTCGGGCAGCGTCGCCAGCGCCTCCAACAGCTCGGTGTCGGCGGGCGAGAGGCCGATCGGGATGGAGAACGTGCCGACCAACGCCTCTTGCAGCGGGCCCGGGTACCGGCCCCCGCGCGCGCGCGCCTCGGTCAGCGCCGGGCCGGGTCCGACGCGGTGGAACGCCGCCAACCGGACGATGTCGGCGTCGTTCATGAGCGGGCCGATCGCGATG
>CAIUDO010000863.1 GCA_903897935.1 uncultured Pseudomonadota bacterium | reverse complement strand
TCACCGCGGTCGCGTTGCCGGCGACGTCCAGCGTGACGGTGGTGGTCAGCTCGGTGGCGCCGAGTCGTTCGACGGTCTCGTAGGGGCGACCCTGGGCGTCGAGCAGCACGGACGTGGGGGTGTCAGCGTGCGGCTTGCCGGGCTGGTCGTTCTCGTCCCAGGTGGTCTGCTCCCACGGGCCGAACGCGACGGTTCGGGCGTTCCCGTCGGGCAGATCGATGCGCACCGCCCGCCCGAGCGGGTCGTACGTGATCAGCGGGGTGATGCCCGAGAAGCCCTCCTCGGCCTCGAACGCGTCGGTCGACGAGAAGAACGGCTCGTACTGCTTGATCGGCAGGCCCTTGTTGTTGAGCACGACGCGGCCGGTGCCGACCCAGCGCGGGGCGCCATTCGGGGCGGCGGTGGCCTTCTGCATCACGACGTTGCCGCCGCCGTCGCTGTACGCGATCGTCTCGATCCAACGGGTGTTCTCGACAGCGACGCCATGGGTCCCTCGGACGCGTGCCCGCGACGACGCCGGCACCGTGTCGGTATCGTACGCGAACGTCTGCGTTGGAGACAACAGGCTGTCGCCGTCGGTTCCGCCGGATTGCCCGGTGAGGGCCATCGCGATCGGCCTCCCGAGCGCGTCGTAGGCGACGGCGGTTCGGTCGCCGTTCGGGTCGGTGAGCTCGGTCGGCTGGAGCGTGCGGGCGTCGTAGGTCGCCGAAGTCTGGTTCCCGAGGGGATCGGTGACCGACGCTGGGACCAGGTAGCTCGGGTGCCACGTCACGGTCGTCGCTGAGCCGAACGGATCGGAGAACGTGGAAGGAACGTGGAAGTGGGCCGCGTCGCGGGTCTGCGTCCCCGACCGCGCCCACCACCCCGAGACCTCGGACCGCTCGACGTACCCGCACGCGGTCAGCGCCGGCGCCCCGGGACCAGTCAAGTCGGACGCTTGAGTGGCGGTAAAACAACGTTGGTACGTCTGGTACACGAGCGCGCGGCTACCGATCGTCCCGGCGGTTGCTTCAACGCCGGCGTCGGAGGTGTAGGTGACCAACTGGTCCGAGATCCGACGTCGCCACGCGCCGGTCGGGGTGGCATCGCCCCAGTCGATGACGTCGGCGGCGGCGAACGAGGCGTCGAGGTCGGAGGGGACGCCGTCGGGGTCGAACAGGTGCCACGTGGTGGACCGCCACGGGAGCCCGAGGTGGCGCTGGTCCGTCCCAGCATCATGGATGAACGAGGCTTCCTGCACCACGACGACCGGGGTGGTCTGCTCCGTGGTGCCCGAGGTCCTGGGCCAGGCGATCTGAGCCAAGCGCGTCACCGATCCCCAAGCATCGACCGCCAACGTCCGCTGTTCCACCACGCGCGGGTCGTCGGCGTCGCGCTCGAAGTGGTGCGTGACCGCGATCCGGCTCGTGCACAAGAAGACGCCCGGAAGCTGCTCGGTCGACGCCACCACGCGGCGGACCCACCACCCATTCGTCTCGACCGAGTACGGCACGCCAGCCAGCTCGGTGCCGTCGTCGGCGTAGATCTCGGTACGAAGAGGTTTGCCGCGCAGCGCGCGCGCGGCCTCCCGACGATCCCGCGGAGACCACGCCGCTTGATCCTCCAGGTAGTGTGCCGAACTCGGCACGGCGCCGAAGTACTCGGTTCCATACGCCGTTTCGAGC
>CAIUDO010000862.1 GCA_903897935.1 uncultured Pseudomonadota bacterium | reverse complement strand
TCGATCGTGGGCCCCCCGGCGGCGTTGTTCGCGGTCCTGGACACCACCCGGCGGCCGCCCCCGCTGTACGCCGTCGTCCTCGAGAGCGGTGGCACAACGTACACCTTGCGGGCGAAGGGCGCAGCCGTGGTCGCCGCCGAGGCGCCCGGGCCGCGCCTCGTGGTGCCCCCCTCGCCCGTGTGAGCCTGTGAACGACCCTACGTGATCGGCGCTACCTCGAACACCGCGCGGCGCCGCATCGCCAATTCATCAACTTAGTAAAGGCTTTATCGCGAAACCGGCCCAGCCCGCTCGGTCGGTGCGGAGCACGAAACGGCTGCGGGTCGGCGTTCGCCGCGGTACGCTCCACTCCCATCGCGTCCGAGCGCCGCGCTCGCCCGAGGAGCCCCATGAAGATCGTCATCCTCGCACCGAATCCGCCTGACTGCGTCTCGTTCGGCCCCCGCCAGTTGGCGTCGTTGCTGCGCACGTACGGCCACGAAGTGTCCGTCGTGTTCTTGCGCGGGAGCGTGAAGAAGAACCGGTTCGACAGTCGGTTCATCTACCAGTACCCGCCGGCCATGCTCACCGACATCGAGGCGATCTGCAAAGACGCCGACGTCATCGGTGTGTCCTTCATGAGCCTGTACTACGACCGCGGCGTGCAGCTCACCCGCACGCTCAAGGCGGCGTACCCGAACAAGCCGATCATCTGGGGCGGCACGCACGCCACCCTGCGGCCCGAAGAGTCGATCAAGATCGCGGACTTCGTCTGCGTCGGTGAGGGCGAGATCGCGTTCACCGAGTGGCTGTCGCGGCTCGCCAACGGCGGGGACCTCACCTCGGTCCCGGGCATCTGGGCGCGCACGGGCGACGAGATCATCCGCAACGGCGAGGCGCCCGAGGTCCCCGACCTCAACACGATCCCGTGGCCGGACATGGACACCGAGGGCCACTGGGTGGACGACGGCGGCCGCATCGTGCCGATGTCGACCGAGATGATGCACAAGGTGCTCCCGCGGCTGCCGTACTTCAACGGTCAGCAGCACATCGGGATCCGCTTCATGGCCACCCGCGGGTGCCCGCACCGGTGCACCTACTGTGCGTCGTCCGCGCAAGCCACGATGCGGCGCCGCACGGTCGAGAGCACCATGCAGCACATGGAGTGGCTGAAGGACCGGTACCCGTTCCTCGAGACCATGTATGAGTTCGACGACACCTTCTTCGCCACCCAGTGGGGCTGGTTGAAGGAGTTCGCCGAGCAGTACAAGCAGCGGATCGGCTTGCCGTGGCACTGTCAGACCAGCCCGAGCACGCTCACGCGTAAGAAGCTGGACATGCTGGTGGACGCCGGCCTCGTCTACTGCGAGATGGGCGTGCAGTCTGGAAGCGCCGAGATCAAGGAGCTGTTCCAGCGCACCGAGACGGAGCAGCAGGTCGAGCGCGCCGCCGCGATCCTGCACGAGTACTACGAGGCCGGCAAGCTGCAGATGCCCCGGTACCACATCATCACGGATGTGCCCTGGGAGCCGAACGACAGCGTGTTGTCGACGATCAACCTGCTGCTCACGCTGCCCCGCCCGTTCAAGCTGGCGATCGGCTCGTTGTGCTTGTTCCCTGGCACGCACCTCAACGACCGCGCGTTCGAAGACGGCATCTTGTGGGACGAGGTGAACCAAGTCTACCGCAAGCCGTTCCTCAAGCCGCAGCCGAACATGCTGAACTGGCTGATCTACGCGTCGGGGATCGATTGGATCCCCCAGGACATGCTGCGCAACCTGGCGGCCCGGCCGGACCTGCTCGACCGCCTGTCCGGCGACGGCGGGGCGGGGGTGAACCGGCTCACGCGCACGTTGCACGCCGCGACCGACCTGCTCGACCGCGTGCCGCGCGCGCTCGACGCGATCCGGAACCAGGACCTCGACCGGATCAAGCACTCGTTCACGCAGCCGCAGTGAGCCGTCGGCTGCGCCTGCCGCCCCGGGTGGTCTTCGCGCTCGCCAACGCGGAGACCCGGGTTCGGGTGCGGCTCCACCAAGCAGCGAACCGGATGGAAGACGCCGATCCGCTCGACGTCGCGCTCGCCGAGCACAGCGTCCGGGCGTTCGACGCGATCGACAAGGTCACGGGGTTCCGGCGCGATCACCGCGCGCGCGTCGTGATCCCCAGCGGGGTGTCGCGCCCAGCGCCCCCCCCTCCCGGCGCCGACTGGGCCGGCCCGCTCGATCCGAGCGCGCTGTCCACGCGCGCGCGCGCCCGCCTGCGCCAGCGTTGGCAGCGGGTCGTCGCCGCGTCGGACGACCCGGATGCGCGCGCCGCCGCCGTGGCCGCCTGGCGGGAGGAGATCGATCGGGTGTCCTCCGGCGCCGCGTGAGGCCGGTGGCGATGCGCCACTGCGCCGAAACCTGGTTCACAGCTACGTTCCGGCGGGATGGCTCTACGATGGCGCACGCCGTTCACGCGACGCGCGTCCGCGTGCTATTTGCGAGCGCGCGCCGCGGCCCGCAGCGCCCGGAGCCCGCCTCATGACCCGCCACCTGCCGGAAGCCGAACGAAAGGCCCAGATCCTGCGGGCCGCTCGGGCGGTGTTCATCCAAGAGGGCTACCTGGCGTCCCGCGTCGAAGACGTCGCGAAGCGCGCCGGCTTGTCCAAAGGCGCCGTCTACTTCTACTTTCCGTCGAAGCGCGACCTGTTCATGGCGCTGGTGCACGAAGAGCACGAAGCGACCTACTCGTTCCTCGAGACGGCCGAAGGCGACGACCGCACGGCTGCGGTGAAGATGCTGGATCTCGGCCAGAAGTACCTCGACTACTTCGCCGGGTTGAAGTCGCCGCCCCGCTTCTTCCTGATGATGTGTGAGCAGGCGATCCGGGACGACGAGATCCGGGAGGAGGTGCAGGCGGTGCACCAGCGCTTCGTCGACGCGACGGCGCGCATCCTCGCCCAGGGCATGGCGGAGGGGGTGTTCCGGCCGGCCGACCCGCTCGCCGTCGCCCAGGTGCTCAAGGCGCTCATCGATGGGCTCGCGGGCGGCTCCGCGATTGGCATCCGCCCCGACAAGGACCGGCTCCGCACCGATGGCATCCAGATGATGCTGTACGGTTTGCTGGCGCACCCGCCACCGCCGCCGGGGCGGCCATGAGCCGAGCCGCTATCCTCACGCCGAAGCGGCAGATCGAGATCGTGGGCCCGGCGGGCCGCACACGAGAGACGTTCGACGATGTGCTCGCGTGGGGGGCGTGGAAGGCGGTCCCGTCGACGTCGTGGGCGTGGCCGACCTGGAGCCCGGACGGGCGGGCGCTCGCGGCGTTTCGGATGACGATGGGCGACGAGCCCACCACCACCGTCGTCACGTTAGCGCCCGGCAGCGTGCATCAGACCGACGTCGCCCAGATCGGCAGCCGTTTGCCGATCTACCTGCACTGGTCCACCGACGGCGCGCGGGTGGCCATCTTGTCGCAAGAAGACGCCCAGCTCGTGTTGTCGTCGGCGCAGCGCGACGAGCCCGCGAGCGAGCGGATCCACGCCGAAGCGAGCCCCCTGTTCTTCACGTGGGCGCCCGACCACCGCATCGCGGCGTACCTCGGGGAAGACGGTCGTCGCCGTGGGCAGATGGCGCTGCTCGCCACCGGGAGCCGCGACCGCACCGTGTTGCCGGGGGTCCCCCTGAACTTCTGCGCTCCGTTGTGCGGCGCTGGGCGCGTGTACTACGTCGCCGCCACCCCAGAAGGCCCCGCGCTGGTCGCCGCGTCCGAGCTCGACGCGGTCCCCACCATCATCGAGCCGACCCGCGGCCTCGTCGCCCTGGTCCCGAGCCCCGATCGCACCAAGGCCGCCCGCGCGTGGGCGACCGACGGCGACGGCACCCCGTACCGCGACCTCGTCATCCTGGACCTCGCGACGGGCGACCGACGGCACGTCGCGGATGGTCCCTTCTTGGCGTTCTTGTGGGTGCCCGGCGGAGATCGGCTGGTGACCGCGCGGGTCGACACCCAGCGCAACGTCGTCATCTGGGAGGTGGTCGCCCCCGGGGAGCCCGCCCGGATCCTGCACGAGCAGCACCCGACGCGCGACCTGGGGTTCTACCTCCGCTTCTTCGAACAGTTCGGCCAGTCGCACGCCCTCGTCGACCCCACCGGCCAGTGGTTGTTGCTCGCCGGGTGGCCCGCGCGCGCCGCGCGCACCGGCGAGCCGCGGGTGATCCGGGTGCCGCTCGACGGGGGCGAGCCCGACGATCTCGGCCCCGGCAACTTCGCGGTGTGGGCGCCGGCGTGAGCGGCGGGGTGCTGCGCCGGCTCTTGCTGCGGTGGTTGTCCCCGCCCGAGCAGGCGCCGGTCGCGACGCCGCCCGTCGTGATCCAGCCCGACCCAGCGCTATCGGCACGGGTCGAGCACCTCGAGGCCGAACGTGCCCGTCTCAACGCCGAGATCGAGCGACTGACCGACCGCATCGCGGCGGTCGAAGGCGCGCGCGGCGGCCCCCGGGTCGTGATCAGGCGCCCGACCTGCCGGGTCGACGGGTGCGGGTCACCGCAGCGGGCCCGCGGGTTCTGCACCCGGCACTACCAAGCGTGGCGTCGGGGCGCGTTGTACGGCTTCGTCCTGCCGGATGGCCGGGTGGAGTTCGAAGACGGCGCCGCGTACCGGGTCGACCGGCTGCTCGCTGGCATGCCGGCGGCGCACGACGGCGGCGCGCTCAAGGTGGGGCAACGCGAGGCGCGTGGGCGCCGCGTAGCGCCGCGCATCAAGGCAGGTTGACCCACGACGACCGAGGGAGCTCCGGCGAGATCGGCGGCGCCTCCGCGGCGAGCAGGTAGAGCGCACGACGGTTCGCGGCCTCGTCCGTCTCGTCCGGGGTGCCCACCGCCAGCACGCCCTCGCCGAACCCCTGCCACGCGATCGGGCCCTTGAACCCGCGCTGACGAAACCACGCCGCGATCGCCTTCGCTCGCCGCTCCGACAACGACTGGTTGCTGTCGGCACCGCCCACCGTGTCGGTGTACCCGGCGACGAACAACCGCACCTCGACGACCGGGCCGTACTTGGCCAACACCGCCGACACCTCGGCCCACGCCCGCTCCAGCTTGGGGACCTCGGCGGGCGGGATGGCGTCGCCGTTCGACGGGAACACGACGTCTTCGTGGGGGATGGCGTACGACCAAGGCAACAGCTCGAGGCGCCCCGGGAGGCCATCCATGTCGTAGCCGTCGACGACCAGCTTGACCGCTTCGCCAGCGCCGGTCCACTGCAGGTCTACCACGGTGCTGCCCGCGCCGGCCGTCTCCCCGAACCCGACCTCCGCGCCGCCCGGCCCGAACACCTGCACGACCACCTTGGACAACGGGCGATCCCCCGTCACGGTGACGCGCTGCCCGGAGAGGTCGATCGACGCGCGGTCGGCGATCAGCTTGAGCGGCGGCAGCACGTCGACCGTGATCGACAGCGGCATCTGCCCCTGTGAGCCGTCCGACGCGCGCAGATCGAGCGTGCCGACGCACGCGTGGGTGCCGCGCGGCAGGCCGGGCAGCTCCAAGGTGACGGGGGTGTACGCCGCGATCGCCGTGTCGAGCGAGAAGCGCTTGCTGCCGCAGGTGAGCGCGACGGTGACGTGGCCCGACACGAACGGGGACACCGTGACCGAGGCGGTGCCGAGGCCGTCTTGCACGCGGCGCACGGCAGAAATCTCCAACGAATCGGCGTTCGCGGTGGCCATCGAGAGCATGAGCGACAGCAAGGCGCCCTCCCGGCCGGGAGCTAACCTACCAGCACGGCGGGGGGCATCGGGATAACCGCGGCCCCTCTTCAGGAGCCCTCATGCACGACTTCCTTTCGCGCCTCGGCATCGCCGAGGTCAACAGCGGCGCCGCCGGGGCGGCCGGCTTCTTGCCGACGACGGGGCGCGTGGTCGCGAGCCACGACCCCGCGACCGGCGAGGTCATCGCGAGCGTCCAGCTCGCCGGGCGCGCCGAGTACGAGGCCCTCGTCGCCGACGCGCAGACTGCGTTCGTGGCATGGCGAGAGCTTCCCGCCCCCAAGCGGGGCGAGATCGTCCGCCAGATGGGCGAGGCGTTGCGCGCGCACAAAGAGGATCTCGGCAAGCTCGTCACCCTCGAGGTCGGCAAGATCCACAGCGAAGGGCTCGGCGAGGTGCAGGAGTCGATCGACATCGCCGACTTCGCGGTCGGGTTGTCGCGGCAGCTCTACGGCCTCACGATGCACAGCGAGCGCCCGAACCACCGCATGTACGAGCAGTGGCACCCGCTGGGCCTGATCGGCGTGATCACCGCGTTCAACTTCCCGAACGCGGTGTGGGCGTGGAACGCGATGATCGCGGCCGTGTGCGGCGACGTCGTGATGTGGAAGCCGTCGCTCAAGGCGCCGATCACCGCGATCGCGACCCACCGCATCTGCCACGAGGTGCTCGCGCGGCACGGCATGGGCGGCGTGTTCACGCTGATCGTCGGCGACGACGCTGACGTCGGCGAGACGATGATCAACGACAAGCGGGTGCCGCTGATCTCGGCGACCGGATCGTGCCGGATGGGCCGCCGGGTCGGTCAGGCGGTGGCGGCGCGCCTCGGGCGCTGCTTGCTCGAGCTCGGAGGGAACAACGCGATCATCGTGCACCACGACGCCGATCTCGACCTGGCGGTGCGCGCCGTCGCGTTCGGGGCCGTCGGCACCGCCGGGCAGCGGTGCACCACCACGCGCCGTCTGATCGTGCACGAAGCGGTCGCCGACGCGCTCACCGCGCGCCTCGTCGCCGCCTACGAGAAGCTGCCGGTCGGCAACCCGCTCGACGACGGCACGCTGGTCGGCCCGCTGATCGACGACGGCGCCGTCGCGCAGTTCGAGCACGCGGTAGCGGCCGCGCGGGCCGAAGGCGCCGAGGTGCTGTGCGGCGGCGCGCGCGTCGACGGGCCGGGCAGCTTCGTGCGCCCGACCATCGTGCGGGCCGCTCGGGACCTCGCGATCGCCCGCGAAGAGACGTTCGCGCCGATCTTGTACATCTACACCTACACCGACCTCGCCGACGCGATCGCGCTGCAGAACAGCGTCGACCAGGGGCTGTCGTCGTCGATCTTCACCGACTCGTTCCGGGCGGCAGAGCGCTTCTTGTCGGCGGCCGGGTCGGATTGCGGCATCGCGAACGTCAACATCGGCACGTCGGGCGCCGAGATCGGCGGCGCGTTCGGCGGCGAGAAGGACACCGGCGGCGGGCGCGAGGCCGGCTCGGACTCGTGGAAGGCGTACATGCGCCGCCAGACGTGCACGTTGAACTGGGGCACGTCGTTGCCGCTCGCGCAGGGCGTCAAGTTCGACGTCTGAGGGGCGTAGGGGCGCGATTCATCGCGCCCGCGCGTGGCCGCCCGCGCTGGCGCCGACCTCCGACGGCTACCGCAAGTCGAACAGATCGCGGAGCTGCTGCAAGCCTGCCGGATCGTTCGTCTTGAATTTGCCGCGCGCGATGTCCATCATCCCGGGCATCTCGCCGCGGAGCACGACGCGCTCGAACAGCTCGGGCGTGGTCTTGAGCACGACGTCGGCCGCTTCGACGGTCTTGCCGGTCTCGACCACGCACGTCTGCGGGGTGAGCTTGACCGTGTACTTCAGGTCCCCGACCGAGAAGTAGAACGAGCGGCTGGTGGTCAGCACACCCGGCTTGTACCGGGACGGCATGTGCGTGAAGATACGGGACACGTCGGCCATTTGGAAACCTCCGTCGCGCGTCTAACCCCACCGCGGCTCGCCCGGGGATACGCACGCGCATCCGGCGGCTGAGGTTGCCCCGGACCGAGGCACGTATGCTCGACGATCTCGACCCCGCCGCGCTCGGCGCCCGCGTCGCCGCGCTGGACCCCGCCGCCGCCGCCGCGCGCCGGGACCACCTGACCGACCAGCTCAACCACCACAACCACCGCTACCACGTGCTCGCGGCTCCCGAGATCGACGACCGAACCTACGATCTCCTCTACCGCGAGCTCGAGCTGCTCGAAGCGCGCGCCGGCGCCCGCGCCGACAGCCCCACGCAGCGCGTCGGTGCGACGCCGCTGGACGGGTTGGCGCCGTTCGCCCACCGCACCCCGATGTTGTCCCTCGCGAACGCGTTCTCGTCCGACGAGCTGGCGGAGTTCGACCAGCGCTGCAAGAAGCTGCTCGGCGACGACGCGCCGGGCGTGATCGCCTACATGGTCGAGCCGAAGCTCGACGGCGTCGCGTGTGAGCTCGTCTACGAGCGCGGCGCCCTCGTCGGCGCGGGCAGCCGGGGCGACGGCCAGGTCGGAGAGGACGTCACCCACGTCGTGCGCACGATCCGCGCGGTCCCGACCCGCCTCGCCGACGCCGCGCCCCCCGATCGGGTCTCGGTGCGCGGCGAGGTCCTGTTCGAGCTCGAGGGCTTCGCGGAGATGAACCGCGCACGCGTCGCGAACGGCGAGCGCCCGTTCGAGAACCCCCGAAACGCGGTCGCCGGCACGCTCCGCCAGCTCGACCCGCGGATCGCAGCCGCGCGCCCCCTCACCTTCTTCGTGCACTCGTTCGGCGAGGTCGAAGGCGGCGCCGAGATGCCGCCGGCCCACTCCGGCCAGCTCGCGGTGGCCGCCCGGTGGGGCTTCCGGGTCAACGAGCACAACCAGGTCGTGCACGGCGCCGAAGGGGCCGTCGCGCGCATCGAGGAGCTGCGGCAGCTCCGACGCGGGCTGCCCTACGAGATCGACGGCGCCGTCGTGAAGGTCGACGACGTCGCGCTTCAGGGCGCGCTCGGGTTCGTCACGCGCAGCCCGCGGTGGGCGGTCGCCTACAAGTACCCGCCGGATCAGGTCACGACGGTGCTCGAAGGCGTCGGGTTCTCCGTCGGGCGGACCGGCGTGGTGACCCCGGTGGCGTTCTTGCGCCCCGTCAAGGTGGGCGGCGTGACGGTGTCCCGGGCGAACCTGCACAACGCAGATCAGGTCGCGCGCCTCGACCTGCGGGCCGGCGACACCGTGGTCGTCGAGCGCAGCGGCGACGTGATCCCGCAGGTCGTCCGCGTGGTCCCGGACGACGCCCACCCGACGCGGCCGCCCACCGCCTACCCCGAGCGCTGCCCCGAGTGCGGCGCGGGCCTGGTGCGCGCCGACGACGAAGCGGCGACCCGGTGCCCCGACACGCTCACATGCCCGGCGCAACTTCGGGCTGCGATCCGTCACTTCGGCGCGCGGCACGCGATGGACGTCGACGGGCTCGGCGAGAAGATCGTCGACCAGCTCGTCGCGCGCGGCATGGTCCGCCGGGTCAGCGACCTCTACACGCTCGACGTCGACGTCGTCTCCGCGCTGGAGCGCATGGGCCGGAAGTCCGCCGAGAACCTGCTCGAAGGCGTCGAAGCGACGAAGGCCCGCCCGCTCAACCGCGTGCTGGTCGGCCTCGGCATCCCGCAGGTCGGGGAGGCCACCGCGCGCGACCTCGCGCGCCACTTCGGGACGATCGACGCGCTGCTCGCCGCCTCGGAGGCCGAGCTTCAGGGCATCAACGGCGTCGGCCCGGTGGTAGGGGCCGCCGTGCACCGGTTCCTGGCGGATCCGCTCAAACGCGACGAGATCCAGCGCCTTCGCGACGCCGGCGTACAGTTCGTGCCCGAGGCCGCGCCGCGCGCCGTCGGATCCGCGCTGACCGGCAAGACGTTCGTGCTCACCGGCACGCTGCCGACGCTGGCGCGCGACGAAGCAAAACGACGGATCGAAGCGGCTGGAGGCAAGGTGGCTTCGTCGGTGTCCGCGAAGACGTCGTTCGTCGTCGCGGGTGACGCCGCCGGATCCAAGCTCGACAAGGCGGTGGCGCTCCAGGTGCCCGTGATCGACGAAGCCGCGCTGCTCGACCTATTGGAGGCATCCGGCGAAACCCAGCTTTCGAAGGGCACCCGGGCCGAGGGTTGACACACGGGGTAGGAAGCGGGATAATAGCTGTCCACTTCGGTGCGACCCCGGCGGCGTCCTCCCCGCCCAGCCGCGCCCGCGCTCCCCGCTTCCTCCCGGAACACAGTAATGACCGTCAATCTGGCTGACTTGCACGACGCGTCGATGCCCGAGCTGCGTCGCCTGGGCCACGAAGCCGGCGTGGCCACCGCCGACACGCTGCGCCACGGGGAGCTCGTGTTCGCGATCGCGCGCGCGCTAGGCGAGCGTGAGGGCGTGCAGTACGGCGGCGGGGTGCTCGAGATCCATGGGGAAGGCTTCGGGTTTCTCCGCGCGATCGAGGCGAGCTTTCTCCCCGGCGAAGCCGACATTTACGTCTCCCAGAGCCAGATCCGCCGCTTCCGGTTGCAGACAGGCGACACCGTAATCGGCGTCGTGCGGCCCCCCAAGGAGGGTGAGCGCTACACCGCGCTGCTGCGCGTCGAGACGGTCACTGGGGATCCACCGGGAGACGGCACGCCGGCGTTCGACCGCGCAGCGGTCCTGCAGCCCGAAGAGCGCCTAGTGCTCGGCGACGGCGGCGGCTCCGATCCGCTCGGCGCGCTCGACGTGTGGGCGCCGCTCGCGCTCGGCCACCGTGGCCTCATCGTCGGGGGGGGCCGCGCCGCCTCCGCTGACTTGCTGCACACCGTCGTGGAGCGGGTCACCCGCAACGAGGATCTGCTCGTCACCGTGCTGCTCGTCGCCGCCCCACCGGAGGACATCGCGTGGTGGCGCGCCAACACCCGGGCCGAGGTCGTCGCCACCCCGCTCGACGAGCCCCAGGGCCGGCACGTGCAGGTCGTCGACATCGTCGTCGAGCGCGCGCGGCGGATGGCCGAGCACGGCGAAGACGTGGTGCTCGTCATCGAGTCGTTGCCCCGCGTGG
The DNA here is from genome assembly GCA_903897935.1 of uncultured Pseudomonadota bacterium. Classification (GTDB taxonomy): domain Bacteria; phylum Myxococcota_A; class UBA796; order UBA796; genus CAIUDO01. Next base: position 5,370 of record CAIUDO010000862.1, on the reverse strand, counting down.
CGCGCGCGATCGCCTCGGAGGTCACCGCGTCCGGGCGTGTGGTCGGCGGGCTCGACGCGTCGGTCATCCAGCGGATCCGTCGCATCTTCGGGGCGTCACGGGTGCTCGCGGAAGGCGGGTCGCTCACGGTCCTCGCCGCGATCCCCGGCGACCTCACGAGCACGACCGATCGGGCGCTGCTCGACGACCTCGACGACGTCACGCCGTGGCTGGTCACCCTGCACACGAGCGGCGCCGAGCCCGGCACGCCGCCGATCGACGTCGCGCGCTCGCGGTGCGACCACGCCGATCGTATCGGCACCCCAGCGGAGCGCGCCGCCCGCGCCGCCGCCCGCAAGGCCCTCACCGGCCAGCCCGACGACCTCGACCGCTTGGTCGCTGCGGTGCGCGACGCGCGCGTCGCGGCGCTTGACAGCAGCGCGCCGACGGGTCACTAGCGCCCGGTTCCACTCTGGTCCGAAAGGCGCGGTGGCGGCGTGTCGCTGCATCCCCTCGTCGCGACCGCCATCTTGGTGAACGTCATGAAGAAAGGCATCCACCCGAACTACCGCCTCGTCGTCTTCCGGGACGTGTCGTGCGACTTCCAGTTCATCTCGAAGTCTTGCGTCGAGACCCGCGAGACCGTCGAGATCGACGGCACCACCTACCCGCTGTTCGCGATGGACATCTCCTCGGCGAGCCACCCGTTCTACACGGGCACGCAGAAGATCATGGACACCGCGGGCCGCATCGACCGCTTCTACCAGAAGTACGGCTTCACCCGCACCGAGGCCTGAGCTCGGCAGCGCAGCGTGCGCTCCTTGCTCGCGCGGTCCCGTGCGCGCGCCGCGCCGCGACGTGGTTCGCGCGGCGCGTAGGCGACCCGCCGCTCGACGGGTCCCCCGCGAGGGCAACGCCGCTCCTCGGGACGCCACGAGGGAGGCACCATGCATGACCGTCTCGAAGCCGTCGAAGGGCGGCTCGCCGTGCTCGACCGGATGCTGGCCGACCCAGCGATCCTGGCGGACGCGCGTCGGATGCGGGAGCTCTCACGCGAGCACCACCACGTCAACGAGGTGGTCGAGGCGTGGCGGGCCCACAAGAAGCTGCTCGCCGACCTCGAGAGCGCGCGCGAGATGCTGGGCGAGAACGACCCGGAGATGCGCGAGCTCGTGCGCGCCGAGGTCGCCGACCTCGATCGGCAGATCGCCGACAGCGAGACCGCGCTGAAGATCATGCTGCTCCCAAAGGACCCGTACGAGGGCCGGCCGATCCTGCTCGAGATCCGGGCCGGGACCGGCGGCGACGAAGCGGCGCTGTTCGCGGGCGACTTGTACCGGATGTACTCCCGATACGGCGAGCGCCGCGGCCTCCGGTTCGACGTGATGTCGATGAGCTCGGTCAACCCGGGCGGCTCCGCCAAGTCGGCCGGGATCAAGGAGGTCGTCGTCTCGGTCACCGGAGACGCCGCGTACAACGCGCTGCGCTTCGAGTCGGGGGTCCACCGCGTCCAGCGCGTGCCGGCTACGGAGGCGCAAGGCCGCATCCACACGTCGGCGGCGACGGTGGCGGTCATGCCCGAGCCCGATGAGATCGAGATCAAGATCGACCCGAACGACCTCGACATCCAGCGCATGCGCGCCGGCGGGCCCGGCGGCCAGTCGGTCAACACGACCGACTCCGCGATCCGCATCGTGCACAAGCCGACCGGCATCACCGTCCAATGCCAAGACGAGAAGAGCCAGCTCAAGAACAAAGACAAGGCGATGCGGGTGCTCAAGGCCCGCTTGCTCGAGCGCGAGGCGAGCGCGCGGCACGCCGAGGAGGCCGCAGAGCGCAAAGCCCAGGTCGGAAGTGGAGACCGTAGCGAGCGCATCCGCACCTACAACTTCCCGCAGAACCGCGTCACCGATCACCGCATCAACCTCACGTTGTACAAGCTCGATCAGGTGATGGAGGGCGACATCGAGGAGCTCGTATCGGCGTTGCTCGCGGATCATCAGACCCGTCTCATGGCGGCGCAGGGCACGTGACCACGGTCCTCGAGGCGCTCCGGAAGGCCGAGCAGTGGCTGCGCGCGCGGGGGGTGCCGTCGCCGCGCACCGACGCCGAACGGATCCTCGCTCACGCGTTATCGATCGAGCGGCTGGACCTGTACCTCCAGTTCGCGCGGCCGCTCGAGCCAGCCGAGCTCGACGTGATGCGGGAAGCGCTGCGCCGGCGCGGGCAGCGGGAGCCGCTCGCGTGGGTACTCGGTACGGTCGGATTCCACACGATCGATCTCGCGGTCTCCCCTGGCGTGCTCGTGCCGCGCCCCGACACCGAGACGTTGGTCGACGCTGCGTTGTCCTGGATTGCGGCCGATGAAGACCCCTATTACGTCGCCGACCCTTGCACCGGATCCGGCGCAGTGGGCCTCGCGATCGCTGCGGTGCGGCCAGGCGCGCGCTGCTACCTGACCGACCAGAGCGACGCCGCGCTGGAGAACGCCCGAAAGAACGTGGTTGCGCTCGACCTCGCCGCGCGCGTCGCGGTCCTGCGCGGGGATCTGCTCCAGCCGATCCCCACCAGCCGCCCGATCGATCTCGTGGTCTGCAACCCACCGTACATCCCCTCTTCGGACATCAGCGCCCTCGAACCCGAGGTCTCGCGCTGGGAGCCGCGGCTGGCGCTCGACGGCGGTCCGGACGGCCTTGTGTTGGTGCGGCGCCTCGCGACCACGGCGGCGGCCCGGGCCCGGCGAGGGTTGTTGCTCGAGGTCGGGCACGACCAGGCCGACGCGGTGGCCGCGATCCTCGACGCCGCGGGCTTCGTCGGCGTCACCACGTGGAAGGACCTCGGCGGGCACACCCGCGTCGTCGGCGGCCGCGTCGCTTCGGCGTGACACGGCCCGCGTTGTACGTCGGATCGGATAGGGATAGACGCGGCGTTTGCATGACCGTGCGGCAGCGGTACGGCCAGAGGTGCTCGTGGTGACGAACAGCCCGATCGATCGGCGGCCCCTCCGCGTCGCGCTCCCCCTCACGTCCGCGCTCGTCGCGTCGGCGCTGGTCGCGTGTGGCGATCCCGCGCCCACCCCGCCGCCGGCGCCGACACCGGCCGAGCCCGAGGCACCGGTCGCCGAAGGGCCACGAGACATGCTGATCATCGGCGCTGCGGGCACATCGCAGAACCTGATCCCCGTCATCTACGAGACGTCGCTCGACGGCCAGATCCTGAACTCCTTGTTCTACCCGGCGATCGACGTCGACTTCGACTGCTCGATCAAGAAGCGCCCCGCCCACTTCGAGCGCTGGGAGTGGCGGGAAGAAGGCACGGTCATTTGGGTGAAGCTGCGCGAGGACATCACGTGGTCCGACGGCGTGCCCGTCACCGCCGACGACATCAAGCTCACCTACGAGCTGATCGCGAACCCGGCCGTCAACAGCCCGCGCGCGTCCTACGTGGACCACATGGTCGCCGGCAAGGCGCCCGTGGTGATCGGCCCGTACGAGCTCGAGTTCCACTTCACCAAGAGCTACGACCGCGACGCGCAGATCTCACACATCGGCTTCTACCCGACCCCGCGGCACCTGCTGGGCGACGTGCCGCCCGAAAGGCTCGCCGAGCACGCCCTCAACCGGCTGCCGATCGGAGACGGGCCGTTCAAGGTCGCGCGGCACGAGCCTGGGGACCAGCTCGTGCTCGAGCCGAACGAGCGCTTCTCGGGCCCGCCCGAGATGAAGCCCGGCCTCAGCCGCGTCGTGTACAAGTTCTTGCCCAGCTACGACACCCGTCTGATGGAGTTGAAGTCGGGCGGCATCGATCTGATGGAGAACGTGCTCGTCCGCGACGCCGACGACCTCGCGAAGAACCACCCCGACATCAAGCTCCACCGCCGCCCGTGGCGCGCGATGGACTACCTCGTGTGGAACCAAAAGGATCCGAAGTTCGCCGATAAAGCGATTCGTACCGCGCTCGCCCAGGCGGTCGACGCCGAGGAGATGATCCGCACCCTGCACACCTCGGAGTCCGGTGAGGTGTACGCGCGCCGGACGATCGGTCCCCTCACCCCCGCGCTGTGCAATGTGCAGAACGACACCCCCGCGATCGCGTACGATCCTGCGGCCGCGCGGGCTACCCTCGACGCGGCCGGGTGGATCGACACGAACGGCGACGGCGTGCGGGAGCAGAAGGGCGAGCCGTTCACGTTCCGCCTCATCATCAACGCGGGCAACGTGCGCCGGAAGCGCGCCGCGGAGATGATCCAGGGCTACCTCAAAGAGGTAGGGGTGAACGTCGAGATTCAGCAGATCGCATCGGATCAGCTGTTCACGCGCTTGCGGTCGCACGACTTCGAGGCAGCGGTGAGCGGCTGGAGCGCTTCGTTGTTCGTCGACCCGTCCGAGGTCTGGCACTCGAAGGGCGGCATGAACTTCGGCGGCTACGCGAGCCCCGCCGCCGACGCGCTCATCGAGAAGGGCCTGGCGACGGCCGATCCCGGCGAGGCAGCGCAGATCTGGAAGGAGTTCCAGTCCGTCGTCTACGAGGACCAACCCTACATGTTCTTGTGGTGGATGGACGAGATCGTCGCGTTGAACGGCCGGTTCGAGAACGCGAACATCAACATCCTTTCGGTGACGTACCACCTGGAGGACTGGGAGGTCGCCCCAGACAAGGTCAAGTATGGCGCACCCGCCGGAGCCAACTGACCACCCGGTGATCGCCCGCTGGTCGGTGGCCGTCGCGCCGACGGTCCGGCGCGTCGTCGGGCGCGTCGTGTGGACGATCGGCGTGGTGTGGGCGGTGATGACCTTGTGCTTCGTGCTCGTCGAGCTGACCCCGGGGGACGGCGTCCGGGCCGGCGCGACCGAGGAGGCGCACGTGCGCGGCGCGGCGGCAGAGCCTCCGAAAGCGCCGATACACACCCGGTACGTGACGATGATGAGCTCGGTGGCGCGCCTCGACTTCGGCCGCAGCACGCGCCTCGCGCGACCGTGCGTGGACCTCATCGCCGAGCGGTTGCCGAACACGCTGTTGCTCTCGGGTACCACCCTGCTGGTGTTGTTTCCGACCGGCATCCTGCTCGGGGTCACCCAGGCGTTCGCGCGTGGGCGCGCCGCCGACGCGCTCCTGTCGGCGGGGAGCGTCTTCATGATTGGCCTACCTACATTTTGGCTCGCCGTCATGCTGCAGCTCGTGGTCGCGCCGGCGTTCGGGTTGCCGATCTCGGGGCGTGAGTCCCCGATGTACGACGTCTTGCCGTGGACCGGGCAGGTCGCCGACGTCGGTGCGCACCTGCTGCTGCCCGGCGTCGCGATGGGCTTCTTCCACGCCGCCGGGCTCGCCCGGTACGTGCGCGCGTCGATGGTGGAGACCCTCGCGCTCGAGCACGTGCGCACCGCGCGCGCC
>CAIUDO010000861.1 GCA_903897935.1 uncultured Pseudomonadota bacterium | reverse complement strand
CGGCAGCCGCGGCCTCGATGCCGTGACCGGGGCTCGTGCCCGCCTCTTTCCACAACGGCTTCGCCCCGCTCGAGAGCATGTCCGTCGCGGTGTAGCTGGTGGGCGGCAGCTCGTTGCCGGCGGAGCAGGCGATCATCGTCGGCGCTTGGTTGGCCAGGGTGGCGTTGAAGAACGCCATGGTCATCGGCACACCCGGCGACGTCTCGGTGTACTGGTAGTAGTTGGCGTAGTTGTCGATCCACAGGTCGCACGTCTCCAACGTGCCCCACTGCGCGCCGATCGCCGCGTAGTTGGAGATCACGCTCTGCAGCGGCGTGAACGCCGTGCTGGGCGCGGCCGCCGTGAACGTGACCAACCCGACCTGATCACCCGGCATGGCGATGAGGTTCAGCTGGTCCAGGAACGCCTGCAGGCCAACCTGAACGTCCGGGAACGCGGGAGTGAAGCTGTGCGTGACGTCGAGCACCACCATCATCTCGCGGTACCGCAGGGCCGCCACCGACGTGCCCCAGACGGCCTGGCTGTCACGCCCAATCGCGGGACCGAGGAACAGCTCGACCTCACCCGCCGACGACGTGTTGCTGCGGCCCGTGCTCGTCTGCACCGCGTTGACCGGGGTGCCGCCGGGCGTCCACGCCGAGGCGCGGGGCTGGTCCCAGTCCCACTTGCCCCACGTGAACTGCACCTCCATGCCGCCGCGGTGCTCGGCGACGATGTTCGCCTCGACGATCTGCGACGCGGCGACCTCGGCGTCCGCCGTCGACCCCGTGCTGCGGAACTTGATCAACGCCGCGGTGGCCGCGGCGTCGGCGACCATCTGCGCCTGACCGTCGGCGACCCGGAGGCGGAAGAAATCGATCGCCAGCGCGCCGAAGCCGATCAGCGACAGCGAGAGGAGCCCGACGATGACGGTGTAGTTGCCGCGACGAGAGGATTCCGCACGCATAGACGCCCCCAAGTGAGACAGGAGTGCGCTCAGCTTAGCGCAGACCGACGCTCCTGCAAAGCCCATCCGCGCGCTTCGCGGCGCCGGAGCGCCGACCCAGGGCCGTGCGGCTACTGGGCGGCGGCCTTCTTTCGGAAGTCCGCGTCGAGCACGCCCGACTGCATCACGACCTCCCGCGGCGTCAGGCCACGCTCCTCGTAGAACACGAACTCGACCTTGCGCTCGGAGACGGTCGCGCCGGTCGCGAGGCGCTCCCCGATCGCCTGGACGAGCACGCGGTCCGCGCCCACCTGCGCCTTGGCGCGCAGCAACGCCGCGACGTTCTCGGCGCGCTCCATCGACAACGCACGGTTGGCTTGCGCGTCGCCAGTGGCGTCCGCGAGGCCGAGCACGATCACCTTCCAGTTGGACGTGCGCATGATCTCCGCGGCCTGATCGACCACCTTGACTTGCGAGTCGTTCACCGATGACTTGCCGGTGTCGAAGTACACCGCTTCAATCACGGGCGCCTTGACCGCCGGCGCCGGGGCAGGCGCGGGCGTGGGCTCCGGCGCAGGCGCGGCCGGCTCGACCGTCTTGGCGCACGCGACCAGCGAGAAGAACGACAGCACGAGGAACGAACGCATGGGGCCCTCCAAAAGGCGCGCCTCCCTAAGGTGACCCGCGAACGCTGACAACCAGCCCCCGGGCCGCGCGCGGGTCACGGTGCCGCGCCGTCCTCGCTGGGCGGGTCCACGGGATCCCCCGACTTCTTGGCGCGCCGCTCCGCGAGCGTGAGGGAACGATGGGACACCACGAACGACGTCGCGACGATCGGCGCGAAGACCCTGCCCGCGCGGACGTGGAACACCGGCGCCGCCGCGGTCGTGCGCAAGGCGAGATCCCACCGGTCTGCGGGCTCGAACCCGACGCCGAGCCAGCCCCCCGCGGTCACGTCGGCAGGGAGCTGCGGGTACGAGGGCCGCAGCCATATCGAGAACGACGGCCCCACCTCGACGTAGGGCAGCGCCCGCCCCGAAGCGGCGCCCGGCCGCACGACGAGCGCCGGCTGCCCAGCGATGTCGGTCCCGGCGAGCGGCGCGAGGAACAACACGGGGAACAACATCGTGTACCAGAGCGCCTGCGCGCCATCCTCGCGGACCGAGTCAGGTGGATCGGCGTACCAACGCCAGACGTTCGCCGTGGTGCGCCAGTCGTGCAGCGTAATAGAGCTGCGGAAGACGAAACCCAGGGTGTTCCCGTCGTTCGGGACCGTTCGGATGTCGAGGGCCACCGCCGGTGCCACGGCGGGCTCGGGCGCGACCCCGTTCGACGTCGGGACGATCACCGCGCCGACGCCGATCCCGGAAGTGTGCGGCACCGCAAGACCACACCCGACGGACATGGCCAGCGCAAACACGAGCACGAACCTGCGCATGGCGTCGCCTCACGGCCGATGGGTCGGCATCCTTGCGAAACCTGCACGCGATGCCCAGCTGGCGCGATTAACCAGACGGGCGCCGGAGCGCCCCATTGCACCTCGCAACGACGTTGCTCGCCTGCATCGACCCGCAGCCAACGCCTGACCCGGTCGGGCCTCCGACCGAGCCGACCGAAGGGGCCATCCTCGCTTGTGCGCCGCTCCCAGGCGCTCCGTCTCCCGTTTCGGCGGGCCCGCCACCACCCCCGGGCGCGCGCAACCAGCACGTGCGCGACGTCGTCTACGATCCCGTCGGCGACCGCATCTACGTCGCTGGCGAGCCGGGATTGTGGGTGCTCGACACCTCCGGCGCGACGCCCGTGACGGTCGCCGAGCTGACGCCGGGTCCACCGGGTCGGTCCTTCGTTCACCTCGCGCTCGCGGGCGACCACATGTACGCGCTCGACGACGTCGACCGCGTGTGGCGACTCGCGTTGCGCGACGATCCGCCCAGCGCAGGGATGATCGGCGAGGTGCCAGGCGCGTCCGACATCACGGCGACCGGCTTCGTGCTGACGGCCGACCAGGGCGCGGCCGCCGTCGCGACCGACGACGGCACCCTCGCGCTGGGCTACGACCGCGTCGATCTCATTGACGGCGCCGGGCAGATCGTGGCCCGGACCGACCTCCCCGAGGCGGCGTGGGGGGCGCTCGATCTGGCATGGGACGACGTCAGCGGCGCCATCGCCGTCGCTGCCGGCGATGACGGGACCTACGTGGTGTGGCCCGACGGCCGCGCGTTCACGTTGCCGACCCGGGGGTCCGCGATCCGGGCGCAAGCGGGCGGCGGGATCGTGGTGGTCACCGACATTGACGGGGTCAGCGTGATCGACGTGCTCGGGTCGGTCCCGAGGGTCATCGCGCACAAGCCGACCCCGTCGATCGCCGTGGCCTCCGCGCTCGACCTGGCCGGAGGTCGTCTGTGGGTCGGCGACTTCGACCACCTGCTCGGCTTCGTGGTCGACCTCGACGCGCTCGTGCCCATCGCCGTCGTGCCCACCGTGGCGGGACCCGACGGCACCGTGGAGATCCTCAACGCCGGCGGAGCCCCACTGGCATACGGAACGCCGGGAGTTCCGGCGCGAACGCTGGAGCCATGGGCGAGAGCCACGCTGGTTCCCACGAACGGGTGCGTCGTCACGTCGGACGCCGACCGCGGCGTGACCGAGGTGTTGCCCCCGGGGACCGACACGGCGTGGCCCGTCGGCGCACCAGCCCTCGACGTCGAGGTCATCGACGCCACCACGCTCGAGCCCGTGTCGCTCGCGTCGACCACCTGGGCGTCGAGCGACCCTCCGCTCGCCACGATGGTGGTGTTCTGGGCGTCTTGGTGACCGGTCTGCCCGTCCGAGGTCTCGGACGATCTCGAGTTGACCGCACCTTACCTCGATCATGGCCTCGCCGTCTGGCTCGTCGCGTCCGACTCGGACACCCCGGCGATCGCGGGCGCATGGGAGGCGGATGGCGTCGTCGCGGCGTGGGACCAGGGCGGTGAGGCGTACGCCGCGTACGCCGACCTGATCGCGCTCTCCGGCGCCGCGCCCCCCTACCCCCTCACCGTCGTCATCGACACGAACGGTGTGATCGCGCTCGCCCAGACGTCGCGCGACCCGGCAGCCCTCGACGCGCTGCTCGGCCAGCTCCTGGCCACCGCGGACCAGTAGCCGGCAAAGTTGTCACTTTTTGCAACCAGCGGCGGCCACGCAGCCGCCGGCGCGGCCGTCGCCGACCAGCGACGCGCAACGCCGCAAAGTCTCGGCACGACGCGCCGGTGTGACGGGGGCGACCCCTCGATGTGTGCGCTGCCGCAACGTCGGCGGTGAGCGTTGCGCCCGGGTGTGCGGCGGCGCACGCCGGACCGACTGGAGGGGGACAAGGCGTCGCACCATGGTGAAGGAACGGGGGTGGCCATGGACCGGTCGGACTTCCAGCGCGTCAACGTCGTCGTCGTGCTGCTCGATCGCGCGCGCGCGGCCCGCGCGGCCGTCGACCCGGCGCTGGTGATCGACGCCCTCCAGCTCCGCGAGACCCTGACGGAGTCGTTGCGCCTGGTCGACGGGCTGCTCGCCGAGTACGACGCCACCGGCGGGCTCG
>CAIUDO010000860.1 GCA_903897935.1 uncultured Pseudomonadota bacterium | reverse complement strand
GGGCGACGTCGTCATCCGACGCCGACGGCGCCGTGAGCACCTGCCCGAGCGAGTTGTCGCCGATGTAGAGCGTGTTCTCGGAGAAGTCGCCCGACAACGAGCCGCGCGCCTTGAACTTCGTCGGCGGCACGAACGACGCGCCGACGGCGACCCGGTCGGTCGGCTCCCACAGCACGCCCGCGGACGCGGCGAGCGCGAAATTGTCCTGCACCGCGACGTCGAACCGCACGTCGTACGCCGGATCGTCGGTGGGGTCGAACGACACGCTGGTGGCGAGCGACTGGTTGACCTGCAACAACGAGTACCCGACGCCCGCGCCGAACGACACCGTCCCGACCCGGTACGCGACCGACGGCCCGAACGTGGCCTGAATCATGGTCGCGTCGATGAGCGCGTACCGCTGCGCGCCGTCGTCCGGATAGTCATAAGCGGGGGCGAACGGCGTATACAAGCCGACCGCGAGGGCGAACCCGTCGACGCCGAAGTCGGTGCCCACCGCAAAGTTCGGGATCGGGAACGGCAGCGCTTGGTTCTTGACCGGGTCGTAGGTGCCCGTGAGGTCGTCTTCGCGGTCGAACACGACGAGCTGGCTCGCCGCCGCGAGCTGCAGCTCGAGCGTGGTGCGGTCGATGCGGGTCAGGGCCGCCGGGTTGTAGTACTGGGCCGAGAGATCGTCGGCGCCCGCGGTGAACGCCATGCCGCGACCGATCGCGCGAATGCCGGAATCCAGCGTGTAGTAGCCACCCGCGTGCGCGACGGTCGGCGCGACGAGCAGGCACCCGATGATCAACGAACGCATGAACTTCCCCGTCGCGAGTGGTGTGGCGGGCGACGCGCGCAGCGCGGGCGTCACAAGCGGATGTCGTACGCCTTGATGTACGCCGCGAAGCGCTCGTGCACGCGGTCGCGGTCGACGCCGTAACGCGCCGCGTCGTACACGTGCCGGCCCCGCTTGTCGGCGCGCTCGTGCGCGACCCACGCGCGGACCTGCTCGTCGCTGTCGGCCCCGATGGGCAGCCCGAAGTGCGCGCACACGTCGCGGATGACCTGCTCGGGCTCTTCGACCGTGCGGTGGAACGGCACGTCGTAGATCTGACCAGGGCGCGCGCACCGCGCCCGGGCCTCCATCGCGCGCTCCACGCCGAGCAAGAAGCGGTCCTCGATGTGGCGCCCCACCACCTTCGGGTCGAACCGGCCGTACAGGTTGCGCCACTGCATCGAGATCAAGCTGCAATACGACGCGACAGCGTCGTACGGGTCGCGGTGGGTCCACACCACGCAGGCGTCGGGGAACACCTCGAGCAGCGCGTCGAGGAACCAGAGGTGCTCCGGGCACTTGAGCACGAGGTTGCCAGCGGGCCGCTGGAACAGGAGCAGCTGGAGCAGCGCGCGGTACTCCCGATACGCGTGCACCATGTCGTGCTGCGACATGAAGTAGTCGCCGACCGCTGGGATCCCGCTTTGAAAGTCGAAATTCATGACCGCGAACGTGTTGGCGAACAGCGGCCAGCACTCTTCGTACGTGTCCGCGGCGATGTAGTGGACCTCCCCCATCTCGGGCGCGACCGCGTAGGCGACCTTGAGCTGCCGCGACACCCACGCGATTCGGCGGGCTTCGTCCGCCGCTTTGTCCTCCGACTGCGGCACGGGCGACGTCAGCTCCCAGAACTGCAGCGCGCGGCGGCTCGGGTCGAGCGCCATCAGGTTCTGCATCGCGGTGGTGCCGGTGCGCGGGAACCCGAGCACGAACACCGGGCGCTCCACCTTCACGTCCGCGACGGACGGGTGCGCCTTGACCCACGCCTGCCACGCGAGCCGGTTCTCGACGGCCTTGATCCAGGTCTGGCGCAGCATGACCCGACCGAAGCCGGTCAGGGGCGCGCTGCCGGTGGCCTCGACGAGGTTGCGCAAGGCGCCCCGGAACACCTCGTCCCCCCAATCCTCCTTGCCGGACGAGCGACGGGCGGACGCGAGGATCGAGGCTTCATCCAACGTTCCGAGCGGGGCACCCACCCAATCGGGCAGCGTGGCGCCCGCCGACAACAGCTGGAAGAACGGTCCCGCTTGGGTGTCGCGTACGGTGGGGTCGCGCTTGGCCAGGGCCGCTCCAAATGAGGGGCGGCCGTTATCCGGAACCGCCCGCCGGGGAAAGGCGGTGCTCCAGGCTCCCGCGACGGGGCGCGCGCACGAACGGGGATAAGGCAGCGGACATGACGACCCTCTTGCTGATCGTGTCCGCGGCGTCCGCGGTGCCCCCCGACGCCGTGAAAGCCCCAGGGAACCTGCCCGTCCTGACCGAGTCCGAGCTGGCGGCCGAAGACGCCGCCCGCGAGGCCTGCCTCACCGCATGCCCCGATGACGCCTGCCGCGACGCGTGCGGGCAGGCGCACCCGATCCGGCAGGTCGAGGTCGTGCCGGACGCCCCGCCGAGCGAGCCTGCGGGCTCGCCGCGCGCGAGCTTGTCATCGGATGGCTCGACGGAGGTGTACGTCCACGGGGCGACGGTGCGCGTCGCGCCGGTGGGCGGCGCGGCGTCCGCGAGCTGGGACCTGCCGGAGATCGCCGAGGAGGGCGCGACGTTCCTGGTCGCGTTCGTCGACGACACCCACGTGTACGCCCACGCCACGCACTCCCTCGGCGCGGTCGACGCCTGCTGGATCCTCGACACCACCACCGGAGCGTGGTCGACCCCACCGGCGTGCCTGGAGCACGACTTCTACCAGGTGTCGGCGCTGCACCGTGGCCCTGGCGCGTGGTGGGTCGTCACCAGCTACGGCGAGGGCACGCCCGCGGTGACGGTCCAGCGCTACGACGGCGCCCGCGCCGAGGTCGTAGCGGTGCCGTGGGACGATCTGTACCCGTGGGGCGAGGCCCACCCGAGCTTCGTCGGCGACGAGATCTGGTGGACGTCGGACTGCGATCTGACGCGGGCGCGCCCGTGCGCGTGGCGCCTGGAGGAGCGCGCGGTCGAGCCCACCCGCTGGCGCACGTTCCGTTGGAAGCCTGGAAGCGGCCGTGTCAGGCCGGTGAAGGGCGACGTCGCGCCCGGCGCGTCGTGGGTCGACGGGCCCGACGGGCCGCGGCTCGTCGAGCCATGAACGGCGTGGCGCGGGCGCTCGGCCAACCGTGACGATCGTGCTCCTCCTGCTGCTCTCGCTCGCGCGCGCCGACGACACCGTCATCGCCGCCGCGGACGCATTGATCGCCGACAGCGCCGAGGCCCATCAGCGCGGCGACGACGCGGCCGCGCTCGAAGCGAGCCTGTCGGCGCGATCGCTGCTGGAAGGAGCGCTCGGCGCGGACCATCCCAAGGTGCTGGCGGTGACCCACGACCTCGCCGTGTTGTCGGCGATGATCGGCGACACCGCTGCCGCGATCACCTACGCCGAGCAGGCGTACGCCGGGCGCGCCGCAGTCCTGGATCCGACCGGCCCCGAGGCGCTGCTGTCCCTCGGGAACCTGGCCGCGATCCTCCAGATCGCCGGGGAGCTCCCGCGCGCCCACGACGCGTTCGCGCAGCTCGTCGAAGCGCGCCGTGGGCCGGCGTGGGGCGGCGACCCTGGCCCCCTGGTCGTCGCGCTGCACGGCCTGGCCGTCGTCGAGCACGCGCTCGGCGACGACGCCGACGCCGCCGCGCACCTCGACGAGGCGCTCGGGCTCGCCCCCACCGACGAAGCGCCGCTCGCCGCTGCCCTTCGGGAGGCGCGTGCTCAAGCGGAGCGAGATCCGGAGCAAGCGGTCGTGTGGGCGCGGCGGGCGTACGCGCTGCGGATCGGCGCGTCCCCCGTCGACGCGCTCGCCACGGCGCAGTCGGCAGTGGTGCTCGCGGGCGCCCTCGCCGAGGCCGGCGCGACCGCCGAGGCCCTGACGCTGCGCGCCGACGCGCTCGCCACGATGGAGGCGCACCTGGGCGCCGACCACCCCGACACCGCGATCGTCCGCCTCGGGCTGGCTTCCCAGCGCGCGGCGTCCGATCCTGCGGCGGCGCTACCCGAGCTGCAGCGCGCCGCGGCGGCCTTGGAGCGGGCGCTGGGTCCGCTGCACGTCGAGGTCGCGCGGGCGTGGCAAGCCACCGCCGCCACCCTCCGAGCCATGGACCGGCTCGCCGACGCCGAGCCGCTCCTGGCGCGGTCGCTCGCGGTCGTCGCGTCGCGCCTCCCCGCGGACCACGCCGACCGGTACCGCGGGCTCGCCGAGCTGGCGTCGCTTCGGGTGCAGCAAGGCCGCTACGACGACGCCATCACCCTATGCCACCAAGCGCTGGCCTTGATCGGCGACGCCCCCCCGGCCGCCGACGACGTGCAGCGGCTGCGCATCACCCTCTCCGGCGCGCTGCGCGGCGCTGGGGACCTCGATGGCGCGCTGACCGTCGGCGAGGGCACGCTGTATGGGGGCCGCCAGGCGCCGATCGTCGGCGTGCAAGGCGCGTTGGCGCGCCAGGACCTCGCCGCTACGTTGCTCCAGCTCGGGCGGTGGTCCGAAGCGCGCGCGCTCGCCGAGGCCAGCCTACGGGTGCTCACCGTCGAGCACCACCCCCTGGACCACTCGATGTCGCTCGAGGTGCTCGCCCAGCTCGACTCCGAGGCGTTCGACCTCGCTTCGGCCGAGGCAAGATACCAGGCGTCCCTCGCGATCCGGGAGCGGGTGGCCCCCGGCACCCCGATGCACGGCCGCTCCTTGAACAACCTCGCGAGCGTGCTCGCCGCACGCGGCAAGCTCGCCGAGGCGCAGCGGCACCTCGAGGCCGCGCTCGACATCGTCCATGGATCGTCCACGTCCGACTTCCGGGAGCTCGCGATCACGGGCAACCTCGCAGTCTTGAGCCAACAACGAGGAGATCTGGCGACAGCCGAGCGCCTGCTGTCCGAGGTCGCCGCGCGCACGGAGCAGCGGTTCGGCCCGACGCACCCAGGCCTCGCGACGCCGCTCGACAACCTCGCGAGCGTGCGGCGGGAGCGCGGTGACCTCGAAGGGGCGCTCGCGCTCCGCCGCCGCGCGCTCGAACTCCGCCAGCAGCTCGGCCCCGACCATCCAGACGTCGCGTTGAGCCTGCACAACCTGGGCACCCTGCTCTCCGACATGGAGCGACCCGACGAGGCCCGCGCCGCCTGGGACGAGGCCCTGGCGTTGCGCCGCGCCTCCCACGGCGCAGACCACCCCGCGACGCTGACCACCGAGCTCGCGATCGTGGTGCAGGACGCGCGACGCGGGGTCGACGGCGCGATCGACCACCTGCGAGACGTCGTCGACGCCACCTCGCGGGCCAACGGCCTGGACCACGCGGAGACCACCCGAGCCTACCACCTGCTCGCGCGCGCCCTGGCCGACGCCGGGGACGGCGATGGCGCCCGCGACGCCGCACGGAGCGCGCTCGCATCCGCCGAGCGTGGGCTGGCCAACACGCTCGAAGGAGCGAGCGAGCACGACCGCCACGCCGCGATGGCCGCCCGCCGGGTGGTGCTCGGGACGTACCTGCGCCTGCACGACGCCCCCGAGCACAACCGCGACGCGTGGGCCGCCGCGATGCGATGGAAGGGCGCCGTTCGGCGAACGCTCGCGATCGAGCGCGCCGCCACCGTCGTCGACCCCGACCCCGCCGTCGCGGCGCTGCTCGGCGAGCTCGCGACGACGCGGCGCGACATCGTGCGGACCGTGCACAGCCCCGAGCTCGCCGGCGCCGAGCGCAACGACGCGCTCACCCGCCTCGCCCACCAGCGCG
>CAIUDO010000859.1 GCA_903897935.1 uncultured Pseudomonadota bacterium | reverse complement strand
GCTCGACGCGCTCGTCGACCTGGTCGACCACGAAGACCCACGGGTGCGCGCGGCCGTCGTCGAGTCGCTCTTCCTGCTCGTCACGCCGGCGTCGTTCGGAGCGTTCGCCTTGGATCTCGGGCCACCCCTGCCCGGCGACACGATCCTTCGGCTCGCCGCCGATCCGTCCCCGCTCGTGCGCACCCGCGTCGCCGCGATGGCCCGCGAATTCGGGCCCGGCACCATGACGCCGGAGGTCGTGGCGGCGCTCGCGGCGCTCTCCGCCGACCCGGTCGCGAAGACGCGGCGCGCCGCGATGGCGTCGACGGGGCTCGCCGCGACGCTGCAGACCTATGACCCTCGGCAAGCGTGGGATCATGCCGTCGCGGTGCTCCCCGACCCCGGCCCCGCCGGGCGTGCCGCCGTCGGCACCATCACGCGGCTCGCGCGCGCGCTGCCGCCGGGATCGGTCGACGCTACCGAGGCCATCCGCGCCGCGGTCGCGTTTCACCCGGAGCGCGCGTGGGCGGCGTGGGCCGCGTGGCGCCACGTCGTCCCGCTCGACGAAGGCCTGCTGACCCACCTGCTCGAGCTCAGCCTGGGCCTGTCACCGACGCTCGTACGCCACTTCGCGGAGACCGACCCAGACGGCCTGGCCCGCGTGATCACGGCGTGGTCGGCCGACGACGACGACCCCAGGCGCGCGGCGCTGGCTGCCCTCTTGAGCCACGCCGACGCCCCGTCGTTGCGGGCCGCCCTCGACGGTCACCACGCCGAGTGAGCGCGGATCAACGTCGCCTCGGCCGCAACCACACCCCGCACGGACAGGGTGAAGCGCCACGCCACCGCACCCGTCACGGATCCCGCACGCGCCCACGCGACGACGACCGGGTCCCCTCCCCGCACGCCCCCGCGGAACCGCACCCGCTCGGCCACCGCTCGCATCGCGTACGGATCGTGGCCACCAGCCGCCAACGCACACGCGAGCGCCTCGTCGCACCACCCGACGTACCACGGGTGGTTCGCGTGGTTCAGGGGATCCACGGCGTAGAACGGGCAGACCATCTCCCACGTCCCGCCGGGCCCGTCCTCGGGATCGACCGCCGGAAGCACGCACGCCGCCTCGTCACCGCCGGGATCGAACGACGCGAGCAAGGCGTCGGGGGCGCGTACGGGGCGGGTAGCGCCGTCGACGACGCCCACGTGCACCCACTGGTGGCTCGACGAGACGACCGCTTCCCCTGACACCTCCAACCGGATGTCGCGTCGCGTGAGCATGCCCCGGCGAAAGTCGGCGACCCAGGTGCTTGCATCGACGGGCTCACCCCACACGAGCGGCCGGTGGTGCAGCACCACGGCCTCCGACACCACGAAGCCGGTACCGGCGGCCGCGTAGCGGGCCGGCGGCCACCCAACCGCCGCGGACGCGTCGACCGCGACATCTTGCAAGATCCGCCACAGATCGACCGGCCGCGCCTGCTCCGCCGGCCCGAACGCGTGGCGGGGGAGCGCGACCCGCGCGTGACGGGCGCTCATGGCCGCACTTCGCGAAACACCCGAAGGTAGTTCAGCCCGAGGATCTTCCGAATTCGTGCCTCGCTCCAGCCGCGGTCCAACATGTCCTGCACCAACAATCCGTGATGGGTGACATCGGCGAGGTCGCCGGGCGGCACGATCATGCCGTCGTAATCCGTCCCGATCGCCGGGACGTCTTCTCCCGCGACGTCGATGATGTGCTGAAGGTGGTCGAGGATCCGAGCGCGACGCCCCCACAGCAACACCGGCTCGAGGAAGCTCGACTGGTACATGACGCCGACCACACCACCACGATCGGCGATCGCGCGGATTTGTGCGTCGTCGACGTTGCGCCAGTGCGGGTGCACCCCAGCGACCCCGGTGTGGCTGACGATCGGCGGCGTGCCCGCCGGAACCTGCTCGATCAAACCCCAAAACGTCTTCTTACCAGCGTGAGCGAGATCGACCAGGATCCGGCGCTGCACCATCCGCTGGACGAGCTCGGCGCCGCGCGCGGTGAGCCCGGTGTCGGCTCCGAGCGGGCTCGAGGTGCCACCAAACACCGACGTGGTCAGGTGGACCACGGTGATGCGCGTGACGAGGTCACCGAGCGGCCCGTCCAGCGCGTCCACGCTCGCCGCGACCGCGTTCCCGCCTTGCAGGGAGGGCATCATGGCGAGCTTGCCGGCCGCCACCGCGCGGTCGTACGCCGCCGCCGTGGTCGCGATCGCCAGGTGATCAGGGTGGGACTCCGCCAGCGCGACCACGTCCCGAAGGTTGCGGTGGGTGGCCTCGAGCCGGGATGATTCAGGTCGAAAGGGGTTCGTCGCGACGTCGTACACCACCCCGGTGAAGCCGCTCTGCCGGACCCGCGGGAGATCGGTGTGACCGAAGAACGGGATCGGTCGGCACCACGGGCGGTGGGCCCGCGCGGGGTCGTACCCGAAGAGCCGCACCGGCACGTGTAGATCGAGGTGGAGGTCGATGAAGTGCGCGTCGCCGAGCAGCGCGGCCGCGTCGGGCCCGACGCCGGGCACAGTTGCAAAGGTCCGCTCGGTCCAGCTCAACGCGTCAGTAGCAACGGCCACGAGATTTTCCTTTCTGCGTTCGCTCGGCCGCGTGTCTTATCGTAGGACCGCGACGGATGGGCCAACGGAGGTGTCATGACATGGCTTAGAATGCTCTTGGCGTGCGGCGGCGCCGCCGAGGAGACGTCGGTGGGGGCGATCCCGGGCACCTCGGCGCCGACCACGGCGCCCGCCACCGAGCCGTCTCCTTGGATCTACGAGGAGGACACCGAGCCGGTCCCCGAGTTCGACGCCGAGGCCCTGGAGGCCGCGGTGCAGTCGGCGTTGCTCCGCATCCGCGACACGACCGCGGCGCCCGTCCTCGCCGCGTACGGATCCGCGATGGAGGGTCAAGGCAGCTACTGCCCGAACTACTACGCGGGAGAAGACGGCTCGATCTATTGGTTCGACTACTGCACGTCGGAGTTCGGCACGTCGTTCAACGGGTACGCGTTCGCGTACGACTACGTCGATTACCCGGATGGCAGCGGCTACTACTACAACGGCGACGCCGTGTTCAGCGCCGCTACCATCGAGACCGCGGACGGGCGTACGTTCTCCGGCGCCGGCTCCGCGTACGGGCTGATCGCGAGCTGGCCCATCGCCGGCGAAGAGCACAAGATCTACTACACCGTGTTGGAAGGCAGCTTCGAGTGGGACGGCGCAGAGGCCGAGGGGACCTGGATCGAAGAGGGCGTCAACCCCGACCTGTCCGTGCAGCTCGCGCAGTTCGACGACTACCCCGACATCCGCGTCGCGTTGGTGGTCGGCGGCGTGACCGGGCTCGACGAAGACTTCGACACTGTCGTGTTCGACGACGTCGCGCTGTGGGACGAGGCGCTCACGACGTCGGGCTGCGAGGCCGAGCCCTCCGGATCCGTGTCGGTTCGCAGCCCCGACGGCGACTGGTACGACGTGTTGTTCGACGGCCCGGTCGACGAAGAGTCGGAGGTGGTCCCGGGCACCTGCGACGGCTGCGGGACCGCGTGGTTCCGCGGCGAGCAGGTCGGGACCGTGTGCGCCGACTTCTCCGAGCTCGTCGGGTGGGAGGAGACGCCATGGTGATCCACCTCTGGCTCGCGTGCGCGACCCCGCCCGAGGGCCCGCCCGCAACGACAGGCACCCCGACGACCCCCGAAGCCGTCGTCGCGATGGACCCCGCCCGGGTCGCCATACGCGCGAGCCTCGATCTCCGCGGTGTGCGGCCCTCCATCGAGGAGTTCGACCGCGTAGCCGCCGACCCAGCCGCCGTTGACGAGCTCGTCGAGGAGTGGCTGCACGATCTACGGTTCGGGTCGCGGATGGCCGATCTGTGGTCGGAGGTGTACCTCACCCGCAGCGAGGCAGCGTACTACGTCGGTCCAGACGACTACGGTCTGTACGACGTGTCCGGCGCCGACTTCCTCCACTCGGTCGGCGATCAGCCGCTGCGCATGCTCGCGCGCATCGCCGACGAGGACCGCCCGTGGACCGAGCTCGTCACCGCCGACTGGACGCTCGCCGACCCGCTCCTTGGCCAGATCTGGCCCCTCGAGCGCGAAGAAGGCGACGGGTGGACCGAGGCGCGCTGGACCGACGCGCGGCCGGACGCCGGCGTGTTGTCGTCCAACACGCTGTGGTGGCGCTACACCTCCACCGACTCTAATGCGAACCGCAAGCGCGCCAATCAGATCAGCCGGATCTTCCTCTGTGAAGACTACTTGGTGCGCCCGATCGAGTTCGACCGTGCGCTGGACCTGCTCGACGAAGAGGCGGTCCTCACCGCGCTGCAGACGAACCCTGCGTGTTTGAACTGTCACGCATCGCTGGACCCGCTCGCGGGGTATCTGTACGGGTTCTGGTACTACGACTACTACTCGGTAGCCGACCTGACGGAGTACCACCCGGAGCGCGAGCTGCAGTGGGGCGACCAGACAGGCGTTCCACCTGGCTACTTCGGCAGCCCAGGCTTCACGCTGAAGGATCTCGGGCGGCAGCTCGCCGCGGACAACCGGTTCGCCGAGTGCGCGGTCGAACAGGCCACGCACCTGCTGCTCGGGCGCGACCTCGTGCTAGACGACACCGGGCGCCTCGTTCAGCACCGCGAGGCGTTCATCCAGGGTGGCGCCACCCTCCGGGCGTTGGTGCGCTCGGTCATCGCGAGCCCGGAGTACCGCGCGGGAGACGTCGACGACGCGGTGAGCGTGCCGTGGAAGCTGGCGTCGGCCGACCTCCTGGCGTCGCAGATCGAAGACCTGACCGGGTTTCGCTGGACGACCGACGGGTACGACCTGCTCCAGAGCGCCGACGTCGGGTTCCGCACGCTCGCGGGCGGCGCCGACGGCTACTACGCGACGAAGGGCGCCACGCTGCCGAACGCCACCCTCGTCCTGACCCACGAGCGGCTCGCCGAAGCGGCCGCCGCCTACGTCGCCGCCACCGACCTCGCCCTCGATCCCACCGAGCGCAGGCTGCTCGTCGACGTCGACGCGGCCGAGACCTCCGGCTCCGCGCCGTCGTCGGTGCGTCAGTTGCAGACCTTGCACCTGCGACTGTTTGGCAAGCGCGTGGCCGAGACCGACCCCGAGGTGGTCGAGCTGGCTGCGCTGTACGACGACGTCTTCGCGATCCAGCAAGATCCCACGTCCGCGTGGGCTGCTGTCGTGTCGGCGTTGCTCCGTGATCCTGACCTGTTGTTGTACTAAGGGAGGCCCGATGATGCACCCACCGACGCGGCGCAGCCTCCTGCGAGGCGCGGCCCTCGCCCTCGGCGCCGCCAGCTTGCCGCACCGGATCGCCCGCGCGACCACCGGCTCTGACCTCAAGTTCGTGTTCGTGTTCAACCCTGGCGGCTGGGACCCGACCCGGGTGTTCTGGCCGTCGTTCGGCAGCTCGGTCGTCTCGATGGAGGGCCTCGCCGAGCCGGCGACTGCGGGCAACCTCACGTACGCCGACCACCCGGATCGCCCCTCCGTGCGCGCTTACCTCGATCAGCACCACGGCCGCACCACGTTCCTCAACGGTGTGATGGTGCGCTCGATCGCGCACGAGATCTGCACGATGATCACGATGACCGGCAGCTCGTCGGGCAACGCGCCGGACTGGCCGGCCCAGCTCGCGGACGCTCGGCGCGCCGAGTACACCCTGCCGCACCTCGTCCTGTCAGGGCCGTCGTTCCCGGGGGATCGAGCGGTGAGCGTGGCCCGCACCGGTACGAACGGCCAGCTCGCCGCGCTGCTGTCCGGCGACGCGATCGCGTGGTCCGACCAGCCGACCGTGGCACCTACCGCTCCCGCCGAGGACCTCGTCGATCGCCTGCTCGCGCGCCGGTACGCGGCGCGCGCGGCTGGAGCGCGCTCGCCGCGGGAGGCGGACCTCACGGGCGCGTTGTTGGCGGCCTCGGAGAACGCGACGGCGCTCAAGGACCTCCAGCACGCGATGGACTTCACGGGCGGCGCGTTGTTGTCGGATCAAGCTCGGGTCGCGGTCGACGCGCTCGCGCTCGGCTTGTCGCGGTGCGTGACGCTCGCTTACCCCGGCAACTGGGACACCCACGCGACGAATGACGAGCTGCAGAGCCCGATGTGGGAAGACTTGTTCCAAGCGCTCACGTTCTTGCAGGCCCTGCTCGCCGGCACCCCGGGCCACTCGGCGGCGACCCTCGCGGACGAGACCGTCGTCGTCGTGTGCTCGGAGATGGGCCGAACCCCTGGTCTCAACTCGTTCCTCGGCAAGGACCACTGGCCATACACGAGCGTGATGATCACGGGCCCGGGCATCATCGGGGATCGGGTCGTCGGCGCGGTCGACGACAACGGCTACGGCCTCCCGATTGACCCCGCGTCCGGCGACGTCGACGCGTCCGGCGACGAGCTGCTGACCGTCGAGCACGTGGGCGCTACGCTGTTGGCGCTGGCGGGTGTCGATCCGGGCGAAGAGATCGCCACCGTACCGCCTATCGACGGGATCATCGCGTGATCGCCGCCCTGCTGCTGTTCGCGTGTGGTGGGCAGCCCGTCGAGTCCGCGGCCGCGCCCGTCGAGACGGCGTCTTCGGAGACCGAGGGCCCGTGCGCGACCGCGCCGATCGTGACGTGGGACTCGTTCGGGAAGGGCTTCATCACGGGCACGTGCCAGACCTGCCACGCGTCGAGCGCGCCCGATCGCCACGGCGCGCCCGAGGCGGTCGTGTTCGACACCGAGGCCGACGTGCTCGCGCAGGCCGCGCTGGTCCTGGAGGTCGCGACGGGCGACGACCCGAGGATGCCCCCCGAAGGCGGCGTCAGCGAAGACGACCGCGCCCGGTTGGCGTGGTGGCTCACCTGCGCGGCAGACGCTCCCTGACGCGCGCCCGAGAGCCGCGTTAACCGGACGGCCCGGGGAGAGGATGAAAGCCGAAGACGAAGGGATTGCCGCCCGAAAGGCCGATCACCTCGACCTGTGCGCGACGGATCGGGTCGCGTTTCAGCACAAGGGCACGCTCCTGGACGAGGTGCACTTCGTGCACGAGGCGCTGCCCGAGCTGAGCCTCGACGAGATCGACCTCACCACGGTCCTGTGCGGCAAACGGCTCGCCGCGCCCGTCATGATCGCGGCGATGACCGGCGGCATCGAGCGCGCCGCGGTGGTCAACCGGTCGTTGGCCGCGCTCGCCGAGCAGCGCGGCCTCGGGTTCGGCTTCGGCTCGATGCGTCCGCTGCTCGAAGACCCGCGTGCCCCTGGCTACCACGTGCGCGACGTCGCCCCCACCGCGCTGCTGTTCGGCAACCTGGGCGTCGTACAGGCGGCGTCGGCCTCGACCCAGCAGGTGGTCGACCTCGTCGGCAGCACCGGGTGCGACGCGCTGTGCGTGCACCTGAACCCGGCGATGGAGGTCGTCCAACCGGGCGGCGACCGCGACTTCCGCGGCGGGCTCGACGCGATCGCGCGCTTGGTGGCCGCGCTCCCGGTGCCGGTCGTCGCGAAGGAGACCGGGTGTGGCTTGTCGCGCCGCACCGCGCTTCGGCTTCGGGAAGCCGGGGTACGGACCGTCGATGTGTCCGGCGCCGGCGGCACCTCGTGGGTCGGCGTCGAGACGCTGCGCGCGCGCGCCACCCGGTCGCTCGGGGAGCGCTACTGGGACTGGGGCATCCCGACCGCCGCTTCGATCGCGATGCTCTCCGGGCTCGACCTCGACATCGTCGCGACGGGTGGCATCCGCCACGGCCTGGACGTGGCGCGCGCCATCGCGCTCGGCGCGACCCTCGGTGGCGTCGCCCGCCCCGTGTTGACGGCCTGGACCGAGGGCGGCCCGGATGCCGCCGGCGCCGTCATCGACGGGATGATCGAGGAGATCGCCGTCGCGTGCTTGCTCACCGGCAGCCCGTCGCCCGCAGCGCTTCGCGGCCAACCGCTCGTGCTCGGCGGCGACCTCGCGCGCTGGGTGCCGCGCGGGAGCCCGTTGTTCACGCGCGCCCTCCCCTGACGCGTGCTTTCCGGTGGACGCTCCGGCGCCACACCGCTACCCTCCGCCCGGCCATCCCTGGGAGCCTCGATGTTCGGCACCGACCGCCTGCTGGACGCCTCGATGTCCATGTTTCACCGCGTCCCCCCGCCGGTGCGGCAGGCGATCAAGGCGCGCATGTACCCGCCCACGCTCCGCGAGGGCGAGACCGCCCCCGAGCTGCACCTGCTCGGGCACGACGGCAAGTACCACGTGCTCGACGAAGACTGGTCCTTGCTGATCTTCTACCCGGGCGACGACACGCCGGGCTGCACGCGGCAGCTCGCCGAGAT
>CAIUDO010000858.1 GCA_903897935.1 uncultured Pseudomonadota bacterium | reverse complement strand
TCGCCGCCGCGCTGCCCGGCGCGATCGATCAGGTGGTCTACGGGAGGACCGCGTGATCGACGGGTACGAGGTGCGCGACGACCAGGTCCTCGACGAGGTGGAGCACGGCGACGTCGTCGTCACCGTTCGCCGACGCTTGCTGGGCCTGCCAGCGAGCGGGGGGGGGCCGCCGCTCGCGGTCGAGCACAGCAGCGCCCCCGGCGTCGGCTCGGGGCGCCCGAACGTCGTCTTGGTGCATGGGCTCGCCCAGAACAAGCACACGTGGCGGCTGTCGCGGCGGTCGTTCGTCGCCCACCTCGTGCGCAACGGGTTCGATGTGTGGAACGTCGAGCTGCGCGGCCACGGGGACAGCCGCCGGCTCGGCGCTCGAAACGCGACCTCGATCGCGGACTACGTGCACGACGCCACCCGCGTGATCGCCGCGTGCCCGGCGCCGCCGTTCGTGATCGGGCACTCGCTTGGGGGCGCCGTCGTGCTCGGCGCTGCCGCGCGCGTCCCGGTGGCCGGCGTCGTGCACCTCGCCGGCGTGTGGACGTTCGCGACCGGCAACGCGACCCTGCGCGCGTTGGCGGCGATGTCGCGGCGGGCGGCGCCGATGCTGACCGCGGCGCCGGTGCGGATGAGCACCGGGTGGGCGGGGCGCGTGCTCGGCGCGCTGTACCAGGTCACCGACATCGCCGGGTACGGCTTCCCGATCGCGGGGTGGACGCCGGGCTCGCTCGAGCGCGACCTGCTCGAGGAGCGCCTCGCGATGGGGTTCGACTGGGAGAGCGTCGAGGTGTGGCTGGAGATGAGCGAGGCCGCGGCGTCCGGGCAGGTGCTGCCCGCCGCGGCGCCGTTCGCTGCGGTCGACGTCCCGCTGCTGGTGCTGACCGGGGACCACGACCCGCTGGTGCGGCCGGTCGACGCGCGCCGGTGCTTCGAGGCGTCCGCGAGCTCGGACCGCACGCTGCTCGTCCTGGACCCGTTCGAACACCGCGTCCATTGGGGGCATGTGGATTTGATCCTAGGGACCCACGCGCCGGACGTCGTATGGCGTACAATCACGGAATGGATGTCCCGAAGGGTAAGGTGAGTCCTGCGACGGCCGCCGCGGTCGCCGTGGTGGTCGCGTTCGGCGCGCTCGGGGCCGGGACGGGCTTCTCGAACGGCGACGCCGCGGTGTACGCGTTCCAGGCGTCGCGGGGTGACTTCAGCGAGCGGCTCGTGCACGTCGGTTACCTGGCGGCGGCGTGGCTGGTGGCCCAGGTAGCGGGCGCGCACCTCGCGCTCGCGCTGGACGTCGTGATGGCGCTGTGCGCGGGCGGGGTGGTCGCGCTGACGGCGCACCTCGCGTCGCGCCTCAAGGGCGCTCCGTCCCTCGCGGCGTGGGGCGCGGCGTCCGTCGTGCTGCCGCTGGCGTCGTTCGCCGAGGTGGATCTCCCGTGGGTGCTGTGCGCCGTCGGGGCGGCCGCGGTCCCGTCGCGGGTCGCCGCGGCCGGGCTGGTGGCCGCCGCGATCGCGGTGTCGCCGACGGCGGCGCTGTCGGTCGGGTGGGTGGTCGTGGTGCGGGCGATGATCGCCGCGGAGCAAGCAGGCAACCGCGACGCGTTCCCGCACCACGCGCGCGCCGAGGCCCGGGTGATCGGCGTCGGCGCGCTGGTCGCGGTGGCCGCGCTCACGATCGGGACCGAAGGCGCGTGGTGGACGGGGGATCGCGGCGTGCTCTCCGGGCCGCACCTCGCGCCCGATCGGACCCTGCACGCCTGGCTGACCGGCGCCGCGAACGCGGGGCTGGTGCTCGCCGCCGGGATCGGGGCGCTGCGATCGCACCGGGGCGGGCGCATGCTGCTGGCAGCGGCGCCGCTGCTGCTCGCCCCGCCCGACGTGCCCGCGTGGGTGCCGTGTGGCTTGTCCGTCGTGTTGGTGGCCAGCTACGCGCCGTCGATGGCGGGCCTCGGGCGCGCCCTCGCGTGGGCCGGGGTCGCGGCGGCGGTGGTGTTGTCGATCGGGCGATGGGACGCGACCCGGGTGCGCATCCAGGGCGAAGAGCGCATGATCCAATCCGTCGTCGACGCGCTCGGCCCCGACGATCTCGTCGTCGCGCCGTGGTCGCTGGGCGTGCGTACGAGCCTCGCCGCGGTCGACGACCCGTACGCGCTCGCGTGGCGCACCCCCGGCGCGCCGGTGCGCGACCAGGCCGCGCGGACGTGCGCGTCGGTGTACACGCGCATCGCGGTCTTGCCGGCGGGGGCGTCGTTGCCGGGGGTGCCCGCGTGGACGGTCGACGCGGCGGGCGTGCACTGGGCGGACGGCGGCACGTTCCCGTACGGCGCGCTGCCGGGCTGTCGATGAGCGCTGGGTCGTCGTGGGGCGCTGCGTTCGGCCTCCTTGTCGCGGCGGCCACCGTCGTCGCGCTCGCTGTCGTCACACAAGACGACGGCCCACCGCCCGTCGACCGGCCCAACGTCGTGCTGGTCCTCGGGTGCACGCTCCGCGCCGACCAGCTCGGCCCGTGGGGCGGCGTCGACGGGGTCACGCCCCACATCGACGCCGTCGCGCGGCAGGGGACCCGGTTCGCGCGGACGATCGCCCAGGGCATGTGGACGCGCCCCGGCTCGGCGGCGGTGCTGCTCGGCCGGCAGCCGTTCGCGGTGGGCCTGCCCGAGCCGGGTCCGGGGCGCAACGACCGCCGCGTGCCCGCCGACGCGACCCTGCTCGCCGAGCGGTTCGCCGGCGCCGGCTACGAGACCATCGGCGTGACCGGCAACTCGAACCTCAACCCGGTGTTCGGGTTCGACCAGGGCTTCGACGTGTACCAGGGCACCGAGCTGCTCTGGCGCGACGGCCAGAAGAAGGTGGAGGGGGCCACCCTGGTGCGCGACGCGCTCGGGCTCGTCGACGCCCGCACGACAGACGCGCCGTTGTACCTCCAGGTCGTCTTGTTGGACGCCCACCAGCCGGTCACCGTCGACCAGGACGAGATCGCGGCGTTCTCGCGCCCGGGGGTGCCGCGGCGCGTCGCGGCGTACCGAGCGATGTTGCGCAGGTTCGACGCCGCGGTCGCCGCGCTCGACGACGGGCTGCGCGCGCGCGGGTACGACGAGACGAACACGCTGTTTTTGCTGGTCGGCGACCACGGCGAGGGGCTCGACGCGCCGCCCCACCACGGCCCCGGCCACGGCAACTTCCTGTACCCGTCGGTCGCGGTGGTCCCGTGGCTCGTCCGTGGGCCCGGGGTGCCGGCGCGTCGCACCGTGCACGGGTTGTCGGCGCAGATCGACGTCGTTCCGACGGTGATCGGCATGGCCGGGCTGGAGGCGGATCCGTCCCTGGACGGCCACGACCTGTCGGCGCAGGTGCGCGGGCGCGCGTCGGCGCCGCGGCGCCGCGTCTACACGGAGACGTGGTTCCAGGGCTCCGAGCGCGCGGCGTTCTACACGAACACCTGGATGTGCCAACGGGACTATGCGGGGCAGGGCCTGCCGGAGGGCTGCTTCGACCTGCGCGCCGACCCGGAGTGCCGCCGACCGCTGCCCGACCCGGCGACGCTGCGCGCGCTCGACGAGGCCC
>CAIUDO010000857.1 GCA_903897935.1 uncultured Pseudomonadota bacterium | reverse complement strand
GCGATCGTGTCGTTCGTCCACGACGAGGCGGGTAACCTGAACGCCGCCGACCACGGTGATGTCGACGGGGACGGATGGAACGACGTGGTGTTCGGGCAGCGGGACACGGTTACGGTGTTGCGCACGCCGATGTCGGGCACGGTGTCTGTGTGGGATGAGGCGTGGTCGATGGTGGCGCCGGAGGGACATGACAAATATGTCAACGTGGACTTCGTAGGGGTGGGGGACGTTGACTTGGACGGACTTGCGGACGTGTTGGTCTCGGACGCCAAAATTGATGAGGTAGACGGTCGGGTCTGGCTTGTGTTGGGGAGCTCGTTGTGAGGGGGGCGCCGTGACCGGTGTCGTCGCAGTGACCGGAAGGCGCAGCGAACCGGCCTGGACGGCGGTGTACACGCAGTCGGCGTGCGGGGACTGCAAGTCGGTGCCGGGGCTCGCGACGGTCGGGCTGCCGCTCCCTGCGTGGGCGCACCAGGATCCGGATGAGCTGCCCGGCATCGACGCAGCGACCGCCACGCTGCATTACATGCACACGATCAGCCGGGTGCTGATGGACGTTGGGGAGCCGCGCTGTGCGCGACGTGGCAGCTACGAGGCCAGCGTCGCGGACTTGTAGCGCCAATGCGCTGCCGCGCCGTGCTCAGCCTCGAAGTCCATCGCGTGGGTGCGGATCTGGAACTCCACGGGCCCGATCGGGGTGTTCACCGCGGTGTGAAGCGCACGGTATCCGCTGGCTTTCGGGCGGGCGATGTAGTCGTCGAACTCGCCGGCGATCGGCGCGTACGCGCGGTGCAAGCGCGCGAGCGCCCGGTACGCGTCGGGCTCGTCGTCAACCAGAAGGCGCACGCCGGCACGATCGAACACCTCGTCGGCAGCTACGGCCTTTCGCTCCATCTTGCGCCACGTGCTGAGGGTGGACTTCACGCGCGCGCTGACCACCGGGGCTCGGCCGCCGAGCCCGACGATGCGGCGCGCGTCGGCCGCGAGCAGGGCGAGCGCGCGGGCGTCGGGCTTGCTGAACTCGAGCTGGGTGAAGGCCTCCTGGGCGACCACCGCGAACGCGGCATCTTCGAGGATCGCCCGGGCGCTCGACGCGAGCGGAGCCGACACACCGGGGCTGATGAACCGCAGGACCTCGCCGGCGAGCGCGTGGTCCCCCGACGAGCGCAACATGCTCGCCTTTCGCTCGAGCGGGAGCGGCGCGAACGCACGCGACCCGGCGAGCGCCCCGGTGGTCGAAAGGTCTTGTCCCAACATGAATCTGCGCAACGTCGACATCTGTGGCCTCTTGAAGCGCAAGACGTGGGTACGGACGCTGGCCGGACAACCGCGCGCGACGTTCTGCGACACGGCAATACAGGACGCGTCGGATGAGCGAACGGGGTTAGTCGGTGGGCATGTGGTGGTGCGTGCTCATCGCGTGCGCGGGTGCTCCGGAGGTCCCTCCCGAAGTGGCGGTCGGCGTCGAGATCGGCGCGGCCCCGCAGGTCGTCACGCGGGAGGCCGTGCTCACGGCGCTGCGTGACGTCGCGACGTACGCGGAGTCGGGCCAACAAGAGGCCGCCGTCGCGGCCTGGAGTGAGGCGCTGGCGGGGTTCAGCGTGGTGTTCGAGCCGCAGCTCCGCGCTGAGCGTCCGGCCGCCGAGGTCGCCGCGATCGAGTACGCGTTCGCGTTGATCCACGCCGAGATCGAGCGCCCGCGGGGCGGCGCGGCTCCGGCCCGGGCGGCGGCGCTGGTGGAGACGTTGGCGGCGGTCCCGCCGCCAGCGCCGGCCGAGGGCGGCTACTAGGCTTCGAACAAGCCGATCGCTGTTGGTTCGATGAACCAAGGAAATGCGGCAGTCGCGTCGGCGGTAGGGGCGTGTGGACGCGCGGTGACGGGTCGCGGGCGCGATGAATCGCGCCCCTACGCAGGAGGGCGGGCCGTTTGGACGCGCGGTGACGGGTCGCGGGCGCGATGAATCGCGCCCCCACGCGGGAGGGCCGTTTGGACGCGCGGTGACGGGTCGCGGGCGCGATGAGTCCGGTAGGGCCGTTTGGACGCGCGGTGACGGGTCGCGGGCGCGATGAATCGCGCCCCTACGCAGGAGGCCCTGACACGGTTCATGGTGACGGGGCGGTGACCTCTGGCGGGAGCGTCAAGGCCCGCGCCTCGAACGGCGTCGCGAGGTCGCGGATCAGCGGCGTCGCGACGACCTCGACGAAGCGCTGGGAGCCGTCGACGGCCCCCGAGACGCCAGCCG
Source organism: uncultured Pseudomonadota bacterium (assembly GCA_903897935.1). Lineage (GTDB taxonomy): Bacteria > Myxococcota_A > UBA796 > UBA796 > CAIUDO01. The sequence goes on along the minus strand of CAIUDO010000857.1, from coordinate 4,572 downwards.
GGCTGAGGTCGGGCGCCCCCACGAGCATGACGCTGCCGTCCGCTTGCACGTGAGCGAACTCTTCGCCGGCGTCGGTGACGATCAGCGCGCCGCCGTCGACCGGCTCGACCCCGCGCAGGAACTCGTAGGGGCCGCCCGAGGGCACCAAGTCCGCGACGTAGGCGGGAGGCGCGTCGGGACGGTCCGTTACGGCGACGCCGACGGTTCCGCCGGCCTCGCCGCCGCGAGTGTGCGCGTACACCAGGATCCAGCCGCCCCCGTAGGGGCGCAACGCGGCTCCGTGCGGGGTGTCGAGGTACCCGTCGTCGGGGAACCGCCAGACCAGGGTGATCGTGTCGGGGTCGGTGATGTCCCACAGCGCGAGCGCGCCAGTGCGGACGCCGAACAGCGGCGAGCCTTTGTACGTGACGAGGAGCAGGGCCCTCCCTTCGTAGGTGACGAGGTCGAGCGCGTTGGGGGTGTTGGTCGGCCAGTCGGGGTGGGCGTCGTCGAGCCAGCGCAACGCGACGTTCGACGAGCCGTCGCCAACGATCCACCGCATGCCTCGGAGCGCCTCGCATACGATGAGGGAGCCCTCGTTCGGATCGCGCACGACGTCGTGCGGGAACGCGTGCCCGGTGGTGGTGAAGACGGGCGCACCGTCGGACCCGAACGCGATGACGCCGCCTTCGAAGGTGAGGTTGCCGTAGACCCAGGTGTGCAGGAACAGGTCGCCGTCTTGGGAGCCGCCCTCCAGGAAGCAGTCTGAGGTGCTGCAGAACGACGGCACGAGCTTGGCGAGCTCGTGCTCGGCGTGCAGCGTGCCGTCGGCCCGGTAGAGCGAGAAGGCGCGGTCGGTTGGGACGGCGAGGCCGTCGTCGTCGTCGGTGCCCCAGACGGGGGGCTCGGTCTCGGTGTGGGGCCCACCGCCGGTCTCGGTGACGGCCGCGGTCTCGGTGCTCGCCGGCGCCGTCTCGACCGCCGGCTTGGTGCACGCCGCCAACTGCAACATCACGAGCACGGCAACCCCCGGCTGCCGATATCGCGCGCGTGGGTGTCTGACGGGCACGTCCGCACAGACCGGCCGAACGAAGGCGGTTCAGGTCGGGCAGGCGAGAGGGGCCCCGGCCGGTGATGGTCGGCACCCCAGCGACTACTCGCTCACCTCGAGCACCACGCCGGCGCCGATCGTACGGCCACCCTCGCGCATGGCGAACCGCGCGCCGGGCTCCATGCCGACCGGCTTCTGGAGGTGGAACCGGACCGTCGCCCGGCTGCCCGGCTCGACGCGCCCGTCGCCGACGTCGATCGCGCCGGTCACGTCGGTGGTCCCGAAGAAGAACTGCGGGCTGTAGCCCGTCCCGAACCCCCGCTGCCGCCCGCCCTCCTTCGCGGAGAGCACGTACAGCTCGGCGACCCCGTGCGCGTGCGGACGCACCGACCCCGGCGCCACCAGAAGCTGCCCGCGCCGCACCTCGTCGCGCTTCACCCCGCGGAGCAGCAGGCCCACGTTCATGCCCGCCACGGCCTCGTCGACGTTCTTGTGGAACGCCTGCGTGCCGGTGACGGTCACCACGCGCGGCTTGCTGTCCGCGTCGACCAGGCCAACGAGCTCGAGCGGCTGCCCGACCCGCACCCGACCGCGCTCGACCCTGCCCGTCACGACCGTGCCGCGGCCCGAGATCGTCACCACGTCCTCGACGGGCAACACGAACGGGCCGTCCAGGTCGCGCACGGGGTCCGGGACCCGGGTGTCCAACGCCTCGACGAGCGAGCGGATGGACGCGCAGTCCGGGTGGTCCGGGCCGCCGCCGCCGTCGATCGCGCGCAGCGCCGCCAGCGCGGAGCCGAACACGAACGGGACGTTGGTGTAGCCGAACGCAGCCAACTGCTCGTCCACCTCGAGGCGCACCAGCTCGAGCAGCTCGGGATCCGCGACGTCCACCTTGTTGACGAAGACGACGAGGTGGGCGACGCCGACCTGGCGGGCGAGCAGGATGTGCTCGACCGTCTGCTTCTGCGGGCCCTGCGAACCGTCCACGAGCAGGATCCCGGCGTCCATCTGGGCCGCGCCGGTGATCATGTTCTTGATGTAGTCCGCGTGCCCGGGGCAGTCGATGTGCGCGTAGTGCCGCGTGGCCGAGCTGTACTCGACGTGCGACGAGTTGATGGTGATCCCGCGCTCCCGCTCCTCCGGGGCCTTGTCGATCTGGTCGAAGTCAAGCGCGGTGCCGCCCCACAACGCCGCCTGGATCTTGGTGATCGCGGCGGTGAGCGTGGTCTTTCCGTGGTCGACGTGACCGATGGTGCCGACGTTGACGTGGATCTTCTCGACGGTGCCCATTGGGGCCTCCTGCCTCCTCCTCGAGGCGGTTGCACGTGCGCGTACGCGCGGGAACCTCCCACGCGTGTCCATCCGAATCCAGTTGATTCGGAGCTGTGATCAAGTACAGACGAACCCCGCCCCGCGCTCCGTGAACCCGAAGCGCAGGTCCACGAGGCCCGAAAGCAACGAGCCCCCTCGGGTGCAGGACCGGAGGGGGCTCGTGAATCTTAGCTTGGATCGCTAATCATTCACGGGCCGCCCCCTGGGCGCAGCGACGCCGAGAGCGCCGACCGAAGGTCTGCGTTCTTTTCGCGGCTTGGCGTGGGCAGGGAGATAAGCATGGACGGTGTGTAATGTGGGGGTCGCCGGACCGTCAACGGTGCGGGTGAAAATAAGGCGAAGCGCCAGCGGCGGCGCGCTCGTCCGGTCGTGGGGCGTGGCGTTACGTTCCGCAGGCGTGGGGGTCACAGCGTGCGGTTCGGTCCGGGGGCTTGGTCGCGGTCGGGTCGGCTCCAGGCGCCGCGCGCGGCCGCATGAGGTGGGCGTGCGCGTTGTCGCTGGTGGCGTGCACGCGCGGTGAGATCGCGATCAGCCCGTTGCCGCCGGGGTGTCCGGCGGGAACACCCTCGGTGTTGGCGCGCCCCGTCGTCACGTTCGCGGACGCGTCGCCGCGCCGGGTCCTGATGCTCTCGGTCGACACGCTGCGGACCGACCGCGTCGGACGGTACGGAGGCAGCGGCCTGACCCCGTTCCTTGACGGCCTGCTCGAGCAGTCGGTCGCGCTCGACGCCCACGTGTCGTGCTCGAACTGGACGCTCCCGAGCGCGACGTGCGTGCTGACGGGGCGGACGGTCATCGAGCTCGGCGCGTTCCCGTTCGACAAGGAGGTGCCCGACGTCGACGCGCTGGCGACGATCCTCGGGGCCGCGGGGTACCGCACCGGCCTCGTCTCCGGAAACGCGTACGTCGGGCCCGAGCACGCGACCGGCGACGACTACGACGAGGCCGCCTTGTTCGCGTTCGAGGACCGCGCGGACGTGTTGCTCGGCGAGGCGGTGGGCATGGTCGAGCGCCTCGACGCGACGGGGCTCCCGTGGCTGGCGCACGTCCACCTCGTCGATCCGCACGCCCCGTACGACCCGCCGGTGGAGGTGTTCACGCCGACGCTCGACCGCCTCGCGCTCGACGCGCGGTCGTGGAGCGGGGTCCTCGCGGTCGATGAGGTCGTGCCGACCCTTCCGCCCGCGGATCGGGCAGGCGTCGAGCGTGAGCTGCGCGCGCTGTACGACGAGGAGGTCCGGTCCCTCGACTCAGAATTAGCGGCGTTCTTCGCGACAGCAGACGCGCGTGGCTGGCTCGACGACACGCTGGTCGTCGTGTGGAGCGACCACGGGGAGCAGTTCTGGGAGCACGGGGCGTTTCGCCACGGGAATCAGCTATTCGACGAAGAGTCGGCCGCCGTCGCTGCGTTCTGGGCGAAGGACCTGGAGCCGGTCGCGTGGGTGGGCAGGACGGGGCACCTCGACCTGCTCCCGACGGTGCTGGTCGCGCTCGGGTTGCCCGTCCCGCCGGAGCTCTCGGGCGTGCCCGTCGGTCTCGCGTCACCCGACCGGCCGGTGATCGCGTACCGCAGCTCCGGCACGCGCCCCGCCATCGCCGTCACGCGCCGCGATGATCGGCTCATCTTGTACTGGAGCGACACGCCGTCCGCGGTGTACGACCTCGCGACGGATCCGCTCGAGCGCGCGCCCGCCGACCCGCGCGGGAGCCCGGTCGCCGCCTGCCTCGCGGCGCTCGCGGCCGAGCCGATCGACACGATGTCGGAGAAGCTCGGCCGCCGACCTGACTGAAGCCGCGCGCGATTTCATCGCGCCCGCCGCAGGCGGGGTGATCGTAGGGGCGCGCTTCATCGCGCCCGCCGCATGCGGGGGTGCTCGTAGGGGCGCGATTCATCGCGCCCGCTGCCGGCGCCGGCCTCCCCGTGATCGTAGGGGCGCGATTTCATCGCGCCCGCGGCAAGCGACGGCCTTCCGCCGCGCGCTTCAACGCGCCCGCCGCCGGCGCCGGCCTCCCGGTGCTCGTAGGGGCGCGATTCATCGCGCCCGCCGCAGGCGGAGGTGCTCGCATGGGCATGATTCATCGCGCCCGCCGCAGGCGCCGGCCTTCCGCCGCGCGCTTCAACGCGCCCGCCGCCGGCGCCGGCCTCCCGGTGATCGTAGGGGCGCGATTCATCGCGCCCGCCGCATGCGGGGGTGATCGTAGGGGCG
>CAIUDO010000856.1 GCA_903897935.1 uncultured Pseudomonadota bacterium | reverse complement strand
TCGACGCGGCGTCCGCCGAGACCGTCGTGGATCCCCGGGTGATCCCCGCTGCCGAAGCCGCCGTCGCGACGGGCGCCCCCGGCGTGACCGACGCGCTCGTTGCGGTCGGCGAGCGCGCCGGAGCCCTGGAGGTGTTCGCCGCCGCGGTCGACGGCCTCGCCATCCTCGGCGACAACACCGCGCACGATCGTCTCGTCATGTCGGTGCTCCAGAGACGCGGGCCACCCGCCGCGTTGCCGCGCGCGATGGACCTCGCGGGCCAGAGCCCGGAGCCGGCCGTCGTCGGGGCCCTGGCTCAGATCGCCGGCGACCGTTCCGCCGCCCCTGACCAGCGCTCCCGCGCGTTGATCGCGCTGCGCACGCGCGTCACGAAGGAGCTCGCGCAGCTCGCGGTGCTCGACGGCCTCACCGGGTCGCCCCGCTCCGCCGAGCGCGAGGGGCTCTTGGTCGTCGGGCTGACCGCGCTCGCGTGGATCGACGCGGTCGAGGGGCAGCGCGCCGTCCTGTTCGCGGTCGACCAGCGGTTCACCGCGTCCTGGCGCGACGATCCGCTGCTGACCCGTCACCTGTTGGACCTGCTGCTCCGACTCGCGCCCGACGACCCGCGCGTGGGCACGTTGCGCGCGTCGGGGGTGTTCGCGGCGTTCGGGGTCGACGGCTGAACCCCAGCGGCCTGCGGCCGGGCGGTTGGGTAGAGCGTACCGACCGGAGGGCACATGTACGGAACGGTGGGGGACGAGCTGCGCGCCGAGCTCGAGGGCATCCGAGCGGCGGGCACGTTCAAGAAGGAGCGCGTGCTGGTGTCGCCGCAAGCGGCCGGCATCACGGTGGAAGGTGGGGCCGAGGTCCTCAACTTCTGCGCGAACAACTACCTCGCGCTGGCCGACCACCCCGCCATCATCCAGGGCGCGCGTGACGCGCTCGATCGGTATGGCTTCGGTATGTCGTCGGTGCGGTTCATCTGCGGCACGCTCGACGCCCACAAGCGGCTCGAGCGGGCGATCGCCGACTTCCTCGGCACCGAAGACACGATCCTGTACTCGTCCTGCTTCGACGCGAACGGCGGCTTGTTCGAGACGGTGCTCGACGAGCAAGACGCCATCATCTCCGACGCGCTGAACCACGCGTCGATCATCGACGGGGTCCGGCTGTGTAAGGCGCGCCGGTTCCGCTACGCGCACGACGACATGGACGACCTCCGCCGCTGCCTCGTAGAAGCGCGCGAGGGCGGCGCGCGGCGCGTGATGGTCGCCACCGACGGCGTGTTCTCGATGGACGGGGACATCGCGCGGCTCGACCTCGTGTGTGACCTCGCCGAGGCGTTCGGCGCGCTCGTGATGGTCGACGACAGCCACGCCACCGGGTTCGTCGGGCGCACGGGGCGCGGCTCGATCGAGCACGCGAGCGTGATGGGCCGCGTCGACGTGATCACGTCCACGCTCGGCAAGGCGCTGGGCGGCGCCTCGGGCGGGTTCACGACGGGCCGCGCCGAGATCATCACGATGCTGCGGCAGCGCTCGCGCCCATACCTGTTCTCCAACACGGTGGCGCCTTGCATCGTCGGCGCGGCGTTGTCCGCGTTCGAGCTGCTGTCTTCGACGACGGAGCTGCGCGACCGCCTGGCGGAGAACACAGCGTGGTTCCGGCAGGCCATGACCGCGGCCGGGTTCGCGATCCGCCCTGGGGTGCACCCGATCGTCCCGATCATGCTGGGCGACGCCGCGTTGGCGTCCGCGATGGCCGACGCGATGCTCGAGCGCGGCATCTACGTGATCGGGTTCAGCTTCCCGGTGGTGCCGAAGGGGCAAGCGCGCATCCGCGTGCAGATCTCGGCGGGCCACACCCGCGAGCACCTCGAGCGCGCGGTCGCCGCGTTCACCGACGTCGGCCGCG
>CAIUDO010000855.1 GCA_903897935.1 uncultured Pseudomonadota bacterium | reverse complement strand
GAAGGACCTCAAGAAGCTCGACTCGCTGGTCCAGAAGCACCTGCTGAAGACCCTCGAGGGCAGCCGCAGCGTGTACGTGATGGGCGGCCACGGCGAGGCGTCGCACCGTGAGCGCGAGAACCTGCTCTACAAGCTGTCGTCGCTGCGCACGATCGTGCAAAACGCCAACTTCAAGTACGAAGAGTTCGCGCTCGCCGACGGAACGACCGACGCGGTGCCCGAAGACGCGGCGATGGTCGTCATCGCCGGCCCCGACAAGGACCTGATGCCGGAGGAGCACAAGGTCCTGCAGGACTACCTCGCCCGCGGCGGGTCGTTGTTCGTGCTGGTCGAGCCCGGGCGCGAGAAGCTCGACCCGTTGCTGGCGTCGCTCGGGTTGGTCGCGCGCACCGAGATGTTGGCGAACGCCGCCAATTACGTGAAGCAGACCCGGGGGCCGGCAGACCGTGTGTTGTTGTTCTCGAACCGCTTCGGCACCCACGAGGCCGTGAGCACGCTGTCGAAGAACAGCACGTCGATGGCCGTGATCCTGCCCACCGTCGTCGCGATCGAAGAGGTGCCCGGGTTCACGGGCAAGGTCACCGCGCTGGTGCGGTCGTTCCCCGACACCTGGAACGAGCTCAACACCAACCGCGTGCCCGACCCGGACGAGACGTCGCAGGTGTGGACGATGGCGTGGGCGTCGGAGGGCCCCGAGCGCACGGACGGGCCGCCGTTCCGGGCGGTCGTCGTCGGCGACGTGTCGTCGATCTCGGACGCGATGATGGGCATCAACGTCGGCAACCAGCAGTTCGCGCTCGACGTGGTGCGCTGGTTGGCGCGCGACGAGGCCATCGTCGGCGAGGTCAGCAGCGAGGAGGACGTGAAGATCGCGCACACGCGCGAAGAGGACCAAGCCTGGTTCTACGGCACCGTGTTCGGCGTGCCGTTGCTGATCCTCGTGGGGGGCATCGCCTTCACCACCATGCGGAGGAAGTCGTGAGGAGCGAGTGGATCCTGGGCGGGCTGCTCGCCGTGGCGCTGACCGCCTCGTACCTGACCTGGACGTCGGACTCCGGCGAAGAAGCGACCGTCACCGACGGAGCGCCCATCTACACCGCGGGCGCGGACGACCTCGCCGCCGTCACGTGGAAGGGCGAGAAGGCGACGATCAAGGTCGAGCGCCGGCAAGACGCGACCGGCCCGTACCTGTGGGTCACCGTGGTCGAGCAGGTGCAGAAGCGGGAGCCCGGAGCTCCGGAGGCGCCGTCGGCGGCAGAGGAGCCGACCACCCCGGAGGACCCTGACGCCGAAGAGGCGCCCGCTACGGAGCCGCCGGAGGCTCCGGCGGCGCCGATCGAGTACGAGGACCGCACCACCGAGTTCCTCGGCAACGACGCCGCGGACACCATGTGGGCCGCGTTCGCGCCGCTGGTCGCCATGCGGCAGCTCGACACTACGTTGGACGCCACGCAAGAGGCGGCGTTCGGCTTCGACAAAGCGACGGCGACCATCGAGGTGCAGCGCAAGAGCGGCCCGCTCGATCTCACCGTCGGCGGCGAGACGTACGGCTCGAAGGACCGGTACCTCAAGGCCGACGGGAAGGTGTGGTTGGTCGCCGACGCCACCGTGCGTCCGCTGCAGTACGGCAAGACGCGCTTGATGGAGCGTCGCCTGCAGCCGCTCGACGAAGCGAAGATGGAGAAGGTCGTCGTCGAGCACGCTGGCGGCAGCACCACGTTCGCCCAGCAGAACAAAGACGACCGCGCCCAGGCGTTCTGGACCCGCGACGGCGCAACCGAGAAGGCCGAGCTCGAGTCGACCTGGCTCGGCAAGCTGTTCCGGCTGCGGGTGCAGTCGTACGACAAGATCCCGGAAGACGTCACGTTGGTGCCGAAGATGGCGTTCACCGTGGTCGGCGACGGCAAGTCGTACAAGGTCGAGCTGCTGGAGGGCGGCGACCAGTACTGGGCGCGCTCCAGCTACTCGCGCACGGTGGTCAAGCTGACCAAGAGCGTCGCCGCCGACGCGCTCGCCGATCTGCCGTCCGTGCTCGCCGCAGCGCCCGCG
>CAIUDO010000854.1 GCA_903897935.1 uncultured Pseudomonadota bacterium | reverse complement strand
GCCCGACGTACGCGGCCGTCGACACGTACCCGGCGTACCCGGGCTTGTCGGCGCCGAGCTGCCCGTCCTTCGGGTACGCGAACACGTCGCCTTCGGCGAACCAGTCCAACCCCAGCACCGACGTGAGCTCGGCGGTGGCGCCGCCGACGACCACGTCGGGCGCGGCGCCCATGCGCTCGAAGCCAGGTAAGATGCCGGCATCGGAGACGAACTGCCACATGACGCCGTGCGCGCCGAGGTTCGCCGGACCGAGCCCGAAGCGCTCCGCGCGCACGCCCGCGACGGTGTGCCGCCGGTCACCGTCGAGCGAGAGGTTCGGGTTGTCCTGAAAGACCTGCTGACGGTTCGCCTGGCCGGCGACCAGCGTGATGTCCCACGCACCCGGCCGCAACAGCGCCTTGGCTCCCTGCACCGAGGTGTCGATGTCGATGTCGACGTTGCGGTTCAGGTTGAGCGCGATGCCGCGCCCGAACGCGACGTACGAGTCGCCGAGCTCGATCGTGGCGTGCTCGAACGAGAGCCGACCGCGCACCTTCTCGAGGTTCGCGTAGTAGTCGCCAGGGTACGGGTCCCACAGGCCGTCGCGGGTGAGCGCGCGCTCGCTGACCAGGGCGCCGTCGAGCTCGTAGCGGTTCGCGAACAGCGCGACCTCGTCGACTTGCAGGAACAGGTCGAAGCGCTTGTAGCTCAGCGTCCCGGTGAGGCGCGCGACCTGCTCGACGTAATCGAGGGTGTTCCCGGGGTCGTCGGTGGCGGGCACGACGTCGGGCACGTCCCAGTACCGGACCTCGATGTCCTCGGAGAACGAGACGTCCGCTGCGTCATCTCCGGCGAGCGCGAGCCCCGCCACCATGGTCCACAGCACCATCAGCCCTCCCGCAGCGAGCCTATGCGTAGGAATCGTCCCCCACCACGCGGCGTGTGCGCTTTTGGCGAAACGGTCATCCGACGTCGTTGGAGTTCTGACGGAACCTCCGATCGAGCGCGAGCAGCTCCTGGTACGCGACCGCGCGCGGGACGCCCCACCGGCGAGCCAACGCCGCCGCCACGTCCTTGAGGCCGGCGCCTTCGTCGAGGTCCTCCCGCGCCTCGGGCGCCAGCGCCTCCCCAGGGCCGACCACCAGCACACACTCGCCGCGGACGTCCTCCCGAGCCGAGAACAGCTCGGCCAACGCCGCCAACGTGCCGGATCGGATCTCCTCGTGCAGCTTCGAGAGCTCGCGGCACACCGTCGCCGGCCGGCCCGGGTTGAGCGCGGCGAGCCCGGTCAACAAGTCGACGAGCCGCGTAGGCGCCTCGTACACGACGAACGTCTCCGGGCGGGCGAGGGCCGCGCGCAGCCATGCGTCTTTGCCCTTCCGAGGAGGGAAGCCGAGGAACGTGGACGGTGACGCCAACAGACCCGACACCGACAGCGCCGCCGCGAGCGCGCACGGCCCCGGGACGCTGCGCACGACGCCGCCCGCCGCCAGCGTCGCCTCCACGACCCGACCACCAGGGTCCGACAAGCCGGGCGTGCCGGCGTCCGACACCAGCACGACCTCCTCGACGAGCGCACGGCGCGCCGCAGCGGCCGCGACGCCCTCCTCGTTGGCCGCGTGCACCGCGACGAGCGGCGGTGACGGCACGCCGGTGGCGGCGAGCAGCCGGCGCGTGACGCGGGTGTCCTCGCAGTAGACCACCGCGGCGGCCGCCAACACCTCGCGCGCGCGCGGCGACAGGTCCCCGAGCGTGCCGATCGGGGTCGCGAGCACCCACAGCGCCATGTCACCCCTCCGCGTCGAAGGCGTCGTCGATCCAGTCGATCGACGAGGTTTCGCCGATCGTGGTCACCAGCGCGACCAGGAACGCCGCCTCGGCCATCCCCGCGGGGGCGTGCTGGGCCAGCCACTCGGACGCCGCCCCGCCCAGGCTGCGCTGCTTGCCGGGCCCGACCGCGTCGTACAGGTCGATCGCGTCACCCTCGCGGCACTTCACCTCGACGAACCGCACCACGCCGGCGCGCTCGACGACGACGTCGAGCTCACCACCGCCACCCCGCCAGTTTCGCGCGAGCACACGCCAGCCGTCGCGCACGAGCGCGTCGGCGACCATGGCCTCGGCGGCGGCGCCACGCACCAACGCCTCGCGCCGAGCGTCGGCGCTCCGAGGCGGCGGCCCGCGGTCCGACCGTTCGCTCAACCCTTCTTGCGAAGCGCGGAGAGGGCCTTCTGGAACTCGAGGATCGGCTTGAGGCGCGCCGCCTTGCCCTTGCGCGAGCGCAGGTAGTACAGCTTGGCGCGACGCACCTTGTGGCGCGCCATGACCTCGATCTTCGTGACGTTGGGGCTGCACGACGGGAAGATGCGCTCCACGCCGACGCCCGACGACATCTTGCGGACCGTGAACGTGGTGCGCGGACAACCCTTACGGATGGAGATGACCGTGCCCTCGAAGATCTGGATGCGGGACTTGTCGCCCTCGACGATCTTCACGTGGACCCGGACGAGGTCGCCGGGGCGGACATCCGTGGTCTCCCGCGCGCGCGCGGCAACGGTTTCGCTCTCGATGGTCTGCAGCATGTTCATAGGTCGCCTCACCCGCCGTCAAAGACGGTGCCGTCACGAGTTCGCGGAAGTTCCGTCTGGTCCGGCGCCTCAGCGGCGCGCGCGGTCCCGCAAGACGGAGCCAGAGCCGGCCCCGCTTATACCTCACCCGCAGGCTCGTCAACGCGTGACGACGACCAGCGGGCCCACAGATCCGGCCGACGCGCCTTCGTGCGCGCGATCGCTTGCTCCAAGCGCCACTGTGCCACACGCCCGTGATCACCCGACGCCAACACTTCGGGCACGAGCTGGCCCTCCCACTCGCGCGGGCGGGTGTACTGCGGGAACTCCAGCAGCCCGCTCGCGAACGACTCTTCGACCGGCGACAGCGCGTTGCCGAGCACGCCGGGGACCAGGCGGGCCGTGGCGTCGACGATCGCCGCCGCCGCGATCTCACCGCCAGTGAGCACGAAGTCGCCGAGCGACACCTGCTCGTCGACCTCCCCTTCGATGCGCGCGTCGATGCCCTCGTAGTGGCCGCACAACACGACCACGTGCGGGTACCCAGCGAGCCGAGCCGCGTCCGCCTGGGTGAACGGCCGCCCCGCGGCCGACGTGAGCAGCACGCGGCACTCGGGCGACCGCACCGCGCGCACGCCGGCCGCCGCGACGTCGACCCGCATCACCATGCCGGGGCCGCCGCCATACGGCGCGTCG
>CAIUDO010000853.1 GCA_903897935.1 uncultured Pseudomonadota bacterium | reverse complement strand
GGCGGCGCGCCCGACCCGCGACGACGCGACATCGCAGGGCCTGCGGCCGGCCGCCGCGCCACGCCGCTCCGAGCCAGCGGCCGCACCAAGGCGGGCGACCCCGATCTCCGCCGCCCACCGCGAAGACGAGATGCTGGCGTTCGGTGCGGACGAGGACGAGGACGCGCCGTCGATGCCGTCGATGCCGTCGATGCCGTCGATGCCGGCCGCCCCGGTCGCGCCCCCGACGCCCCCGGCGGTCGTCGCGCCGACGCCCGCCGCGGTGGCGGTGGCTCCGGCGGTTGTGCGCCCGACCGGCGACGACGCCGAGGGCGTCATCACGTCCCAGATCGTGGGAACCCCGAGGAGCACGGCGTCCGCGCCGCGCTCCACGACGGTGACGGCGTCGGCTGCGATCGAGGCCGGGCCGTCGGCGGCGCCCGCCGACGCGGCCGTCGCGACCGCCACGTCGGCGAAGGTTGCGGCGCTGCTCGCGAAAGCGTCTCAGACCCTCGAGTTCGGCGACATGCAGACCGCGGCCGACGTCTACTCCGACGTCCTGGACGTGGATCCGGACAACGTCGCGGCCCACCTCGGGCGTGGCCGCATCTTCCTCGATCTGGGCGACTTCGCGCGGGCGATGAGCGACTTCACGGTCGCGGAGGACCTCGCGCCGCAGGATCCCGAGCCGCAGGTCGCGATCGGCGACATGTACTTCGCGCGGAAGGACTACCGGAAGGCCATCGAGTACTTCGACGAGGCTCTGCGGTACTCCCCGAACCACGCGATGGCGTTCTGCCGGCGGGGCATCAGCCACTACTACCGGAAGACGTACCTCCGCGCGGTCGAAGACCTCAACCGCGCGTTGGCCCTGGATCCGAACATCCCGAACATCCGCACCTACGTGGCGATGGCCAAGAAGAAGGCCGTCTGACGCGCGGGGTGCGTACCTCGTTACGCACCGCGCGAAGCCCACGACGCATCTGCCGCGCGCGCTCCGTACGATTGGCGGCGCGCCGGCGCGCTGGGCACCCGAAACAGTAGGTTCTTTGGTTGCACGCCCGCCGCGCCGCGGGCGGATCCAGCCCACGTACGCGCGCCGTCGGGGAAGGTGAATGGCACGAGACTTGCTGCTGGCTCGGCCACCTTCCCTGGGGTTTCGCTGATGACCTCGACCACGCCCGTCCCGACCCTCTTGCGCAACCGCAACAACGTCGTCGCCCGCAGCTTTTACCGCCAGCTCAAGAGCGAAGGGTTCTCGCACGAGCAGATCATCGAGCTGTCGACCACGCTGCTCGACCTCGTGACGCAGGACATCAAGACGGATTCCCGCGCCGCTTCGTGATCGTGCGCGGCGCACCCGGCGGCGCTACGTGCGTGCCCGGGAGGTCCCGTGACGCTCGACGAGCTGGTGCTAGACGGCATCCGTGCGGTCAATGAGGGGCGGCACCACGACGCTGTCCGGGTCTTCACCGACGCGGTAGCCCGAGCGCCGGAGCGCCCCGACCTCCACAACGCCCTCGGCATGGCGTACCTCCACCTGTCGAACGTCGACGCCGCGTTGCCGCACCTGCGGCGCGCCGTCGAGGTCGTCCAGGTGGCGACCACCGTGGACGGGCTCGACGGCGAGGCCGCTCGCGAGCACCTCATCGACATGCACGTACACTTCGCGGAGTCGCTGGCGTCCACGCTCGAAGCGACCGATCAGGCGGCGGAGGCCGCCCGGGTGCTTCGGGACGTCGTCGCTGCGGTCCCCGACGCCACGCAGCCGCGCGTACGGCTTGGTCGCCTGCTGCTCGCGTGCGGCGACGCCGACGCGGCCTTGCCCCACCTCCAGGAGGTCGCCGACGACGTCGCGTGCGGCGAGGAGGTCCGCGAGGCCGCGGGCGATCTCGTCGACGCCGTGCGGCAGTTCGTCGCCCAGGAGGTGTCACCGCTCGTGTTCCTCGAGGCCCACGCGGCGGAGTACCGCGCGTACTTCGACGAGGTGGTGCAGGAGGTCGGTCCGGACCACTACGCCGAGGCGGCGCGGATGGTGCGCGGCCCGGACGGCCAGGCCACCCCGATGCTCGACCCGGCCGCCCGGCCGTACGCCTACCAGCGCGTCGACATCGTCGACCCGCGTACGGGCAACGTGTCCGACGTGTGCACGAACGACGAGCCGATGGTCGTCGGCGTGGAAGGCTTTGATACGCTCGCCGCCGTGCCCGTGTTGTTCGAGCTGCAGCGCGCGCCGT
>CAIUDO010000852.1 GCA_903897935.1 uncultured Pseudomonadota bacterium | reverse complement strand
CGTGCGTTGGGTCCTCGACCGCCTTCGACGCTCCGCAAGGGCGCTCGGCCAACCAGCCAGGCTTCAGACAAATGCACCGGCCAAGCTACCATCTCTGCGAGGTGCCGCTTGACGGAGCCCGATCTGCACCCAACCGATTCGAGCATCACTGCGGGTTGTGCGTCGTTCGCCTGGTTGTCGGCTGGTCATTCTGGCCCGGAACCTTTGGCTTCCCGCTTGATGGAAGAATTGTGTACACCGATTAGGTTTATTGTTCTTGCGGAGCGGGGCCTCGGTGAATATTAGTTTCAAAGATGCGAAGCTGGAGGCATTGTGCAACACCGAGCGGCTGCAGCAGCAGGCGCTCGGGGCGGCTGCGCGGCGTTTGCGGACCCGCTTGGCCGAGCTGGCCGCCGCCGAGCGGGTGACCGACCTCGTCAACGGGCGTCCTCACCCGCTTCGGGGTGACCGCCTGGGCCAGTTCTCGGTGTCGCTCGACAGCGCGCGCCGCTTGGTGTTCGTGCCGACGCACGACCCGGCGCCTCTCGGCGCCGATGGCACAATCGCGTGGGACAGGGTTTCATCCATCCGAATTGTCTTCATCGGAGACTACCATGACTGACATCGGTCGGTTCCAACCGGACTGGGCCTCTCCGCCTGGGGACTCGATCCTCGACGCACTCGAGGAGCGCGGCTGGACCCAGGTGGAGTTGGCGCAGCGAACTGGCGTTACTACGAAGCATGTGAGCGATCTCGTTCACGGTCGGGCGTCGCTGTCCGCGGACATGGCGGGCCTGTTGTCACGCGTCCTCGGTTCCACGCCGCAGTTCTGGCTGACGCGCGAGGCGCACTACCGGGCGGCGTTGGCGATGCGCGCCGAAGCGGCGAGTCTGGAGCCGCAGGCAGCGTGGCTCGACGCCTTCCCCGTCCGATGGATGATCAAGCACGGGTGGATCGGTGACGCGCCGACGGCTGGGGGCCGGGTCATGGAGATGCTGCGGTTCTTCCGGGTCGCGAGCACAGCGGTCTGGGCGGACGTGTGGCAGGAGCCGTTCGCAGCGTGGCGCGCTTCGAAGCGCCAGAAGAAGGACCCGGGCGCGGTCGCCGCATGGCTGTGCCGGGCCGAGCGCCTCGCCGAGGCGGTGCCCACCGAGCCCTACGACCGGCGCCGCTTCACGGCGATGTTGCCCGATCTGCGGGCGCTGTCGCTGGTCGAGGACCCAGGTGTCTTCCTGCCCACCCTGCGGGAGCGGTGCGCCAGCGCTGGCGTCGCGTTGGTCTGGGTCCCCGCGCCGCCCGGCTGTCCCGTCAGCGGCGCGACGCGTTGGTTGTCGCCCGACAAGGCCCTGCTCGCGCTGAGCCTCCGATACAAAGCCGATGATCACCTGTGGTTCAGCTTCTTCCACGAGGTTGGCCACCTCCTGACGCACGGCAAGAAGCTGTTGTTCCTGGAGGGGATGGACGGGCTGGACGCCGAAGCAGAAGCAGAAGCCGACGCCTTCGCGCGCGACCTGCTCATCCCGCCCGCGCGGGCGCACGAGCTGCGCTCGATGCGCACCGAGTCCGCGGTGCAGGCGTTCGCCGAGCGGGAGGGCATCGCGCCCGGCGTCGTCGTGGGGCGCTTGCAGCACGACAAGTGCATCCCGTTCTCCGCGCTCAACCACCTGAAGGCCCGTTATTCCTGGGAGGCGGAGGGCGGTCCGGACGCGGAGTAGAGGTACTGCGACGGTCCGGTTGCGTGGCGCGTGCGACCGATCCGAAGCAGAATCGTCGGCATGGTCCGCATCCTCCACCTCTCCGATCTCCACTTCCGAGCCAGCGATCAATGGCAAGCCGACCCGGTGCTCGAGGCGCTGCGGCGGGACGCCGTCGCGACCTGGAAGGGGCGCGTCGACCTCTTGATCGTCACCGGAGACATCGCGTACTCCGGCAAGAAGGCCGAGTACGACCTCGCGGATGCGTGGCTGGAGGCGCTGATCTCAGAGCTCGGGCTCGACCGCGCGCGGGTCGTGCTCGCGCCGGGCAACCACGACGTCGACCGGGGCGCGATCAACCGCACAGGGCGAGGCGCCGAGGTGGACTTTCGCCGGGCGTCCGAGGAGGAGGCGGGGGCGTGGCTCCGCGACCAGGCGGACCGCGCGTCGCTCCTCGATCGCTGCGCCGGCTGGCTCGCGTTCGCCCGGCGCTGGGGCGGCGGCCAGGAGCCGTGGGGCCCGCGCGACTTCCCGCAGCTCGACACGCACGTCGCGGTGCTCGACTCCGCGCTGCTCTCGTCCGGCGCCAAAGACCGGGGCCAGCTCCGCTTGACGGAGCACCAGCTCCGGGCGGCGACGCGCGGGTGGGAGGCGCGCGCGCACCGGGTGGTCGCGGTGCACCACCCGGTCGACTACCTCGTCGAGTCGGACCGCCCGCACCTCGCGATCGTCGGCAAGGCGTCGCTGTGGCTGCAGGGGCACCTCCACGAGCCCGACGCGGTGGTCGAGCAGCGGCTCGGCGCGCGCCTCGTGCGGGTGTCCGGGGGCAGCGCCTACGCCGGGAGCGTGTGGTCCAACAGCTACTCGCTGATCGAGCTCGACGGCGAGGTCCGGGGCCACGTGCGCTCGTGGGTGAACGCGCGCCAGGAGTGGGTCCCGCACGCCACGCTGTTCCCGCCCGACGGCACCTGGACCACGGCGCACCAGGTGATCGGCGCCCCCCGGGTCACGCAGGCCGACCCCGGCGACGCCCCCTGGCGCGCCCGCATGCTGCTCGCCGCCGACCATGTGCCCCGCATCTTCCAGGCCCCCGGGCACAGAGTGAACGCTACGTCGGTTCGATTCCGCGCGCCGCACCCCCCCTCGGCCGAATGCTTCCCACCAGCCCTTCACCCTTCCGCCGGATTGCGTCCGCCTGACGCCAGGTCCAACCAGCCGGATCCCACTCCCCGATGTCGCCGCGAAGCACCGGATCCAAGAAGGCGCGGGACGCCAGCATGAGCGCCTCGAGCTCCCGCCATCGCAGGTCCTCCTCCTTCGCCATCCGTCGGTACCGCTGCACCCAGTCCGCCGCCGGCTCGGGCAGCGCGCCCGGCACGGGGTGGGTGGCGCGGAACGCAAACGTCTCGCGGATCGCCGCAGCGAGGTCCTCGGCGACGTGACCGTCCAGCGTCGCGATCAGCGCGATGTCGGCGAGGTCCTTGACGCGGCTGTTGGGGTGCTTCCGCGGCAGGGTGTACGCGTGCAGCTTCTCAGCGAGGTGCGAGCCGGCCGGGTAGGCGCGGACGCGCACCGGCTCGGCGCCGATGAACGAGAAGAGGTCGCTGCCCACGAGATCGACCGGCGACCCGTGGACCACGTCGGCGTAGGCCACGTCCACGCCGAAGGGGTCGGCGTAGCGCTTCGCGGCGATCGTGGCGGTGACGTCGAACCGGAAGCCCTCGTAGACGACGCCGTCGCCGTCCATCGTCGGGTGCTCGGCGTTGGGGGTGACGACGAACCGCAGGAAGTCGTCGGGCTCGGGGACGAGCGCAGCCGCGCGCGCCATGAGCCCGGTGGCCTCGTCCGGAGCGCCGATCAGCCGCAGGTCGATGTCGCGGGTGGTCCGAGCCTTGTGGAGCCGGAGCTCCAGGGCCAGGCCGCCCTTCAGGATCGCTGACGCGGGGAAGACCGCGACGATGCGGGCGAGGAACCGCTCCATCACGAGCAGGGTGCGAACACGGTTGACGGGCCTGCCCTGAACCTTCGCGAGGTCGCGCACCCGCGCCTCGAGCGCCGCATGGAACGCCGCCGGGCTCGTGTACATCTTCAGTCCCACCGGAACACCCTCGCCGCGTCGGCGCGGATCTCGCTCCAGTCGGGCTTGGTGCTTCTTGCTGAGGCCGGCCATGCGAGCTCGAGGAACAGCGTGCGCGACTCGGGGTAGTACTCCGCGGCGCGGAGCCGGGCCCCGTGCCGGCGCGCGAGCTCGGCGGCGGCGACGCGCCAGTCGGAGGGAGGCGGCGCTTTGCAGGTGCCGGACACCGCGTCCATGAGCCACGTGCAGCCGAGGTCGACGACGGCCTCGGGCCGGACGCGCCCCGTACCCCGCGCGAGGTAAGCCACCGCGGGGGCCAGCTCCGGGAGCGACGCGAGGTTGCGACGGAGCGCCTGCCGAATCGCGGCGTCGATCACCGAAGCGTCGCCGTGGGCCGCCGCCACGTCTACGATCGACCGGCCGGGCGTGGTCACGGGCACCCAGCCGACCCAGGTGCGCTCGGACGGCTCCAGGTCGGCGTACGCGAGCTGGACCAGCTCCGGCGGCGTCACCCGGCGCGCCGCCCACGAGGTGGGCACCGTGAGGTGGATGTGGGCCGGGAGCGCGTCCGAGAGCTCGTGTAGCTGGAGCGCCGTCTCGTGGGAGAGCACGCCTGCCTGCCCGGACCAGAGCCAAGCGACGACCAGGTCCTCCTGCGTGCGCTGGGCGGCGGGGAAGCGCGCGAGCCGGTAGATCCCGCGCCGGACGCGCTCGAGGTTGCCGCTGTGGAGGTGCTTGTTGAGGAGCTGGCTCGAGAACCCGGCTTCAGCGGCCTGCTCGGAAGTGAAGACGCCCTGCTGGGCTTCCGCGGTCGCGTGAAGTGCGTCCCAGGAGGGTCCGGGGGACTCACTCTCCACCCCTTCTGGTTTTGTTTTGTGACCGGACTGGGTCAGCTGGGTCATGGACTTTCTCGTCCTCTACACGTTCGTTAGCTCCATCCCACTATAAAGGCACCGCACACGAAGTTCAACCTCTCATTGATCTTGGTGTGCTCCGACCGCTGCATCGGCGGAAGCCATGGCCGAGCTGAACGCGTCGAGCCCGGCCTTCGCCGTGTCCACGCCGGGTGGAGCCTGAGCAGGGAGCGCCGGTTGGCATCGGGCGCGGCGGTGGCGTCAGGCGGACGTCGACGGGCTGGTAGTTCAGGTGGCGGCGGCGGTCAGGCGGCTGCTGACGCGCCGGGGTCACGGTCCCACCGACTCGTTGGAGGTCGACCCGGACGACGCCCCGCCGAGGTGCCTCGCTCCGCGGCGTGCTCGGGGTTGCCGGCGACCTCGGCGAGCCGGGCGCCCCCGCGGGTCAGGTGCTCGATCGCCCGGTTGGCCAGCGCCGCGTCGACGCCGAGCCCGACGAGCAGCGCCGCCCGCGCCTCCGGCCGCAGCGGACGCACGCGGGCCGCGGTGAACCCGTCGAGCCGCACCTCCCCGTGCGGGCGCGACGCGACCACCACGCGGTTGCCGCCGACGCGGGTGGCCTCGGCGACCCAAGCCTCCAACCTGGCTTTCAGGGGAGGACCCTCCGATCTGCGCGGCACCTCGTCGACCCCGTCGACGAGCAGCACCAGGCGCTTGCGATCCCGCGCCGCGCGTGCGACCGGCCCGAACGCCCCGTAGCGCTCGTCGATCGCCTCGAACAGGCCGAGGCGGACCGCGGCCGAGGCGTGCAGGAGCACCGGCAGCACCTTCCCTTCGTCGGCGAGCGCGACGGCGCGCCCGGCGAGCAGCGTCGACTTCCCGGAGCCGGGCTCGCCGGTCACCTGCAGGCGCGCGTGCGCCCGCACGGCCGTCCCGAGCGGGAGCTCCCGCCCGCCGTGGGCCTCGCCGACGAGCACCTCGACGATCACCTCGTCGGTGACGCCCACCTCGCGGCCGGGCTCACCGGAGAGCCACGGCAGCGCCGCCGCCCGCTCCCGCACGAGGTCCCGGAACGCCGCCTCGGCCGGCTGCGGCGTCGCGGCGCCCGCACCGCCGAGCGTGACCTCGAACAGCTCGGTGGTGCCGACGTTCTTGAGGTCGGCAGCGCCCATCGACACCCAGGCGAGATCGGCGAACGGCGCCAGGGTCTCGCGCACCGCGGTGGACACGTACACGCTGCCCGGCCGCGCCTTCGGCTCGACGCGCGCGGCGAGGTTGACGGCGTGACCGAACACGTCCTTCCGACGGACGACGACCTCGCCGAGGTGGACGCCGACGCGAAGGGTGTACCCTGGGTTTTGCTCGGTCACCTTCCCCTGGAGCTCGAGCGCCGCGAGCACCGCGCGCCGCGCGCTCGGGAACACCCAGAGGGCCCCGTCGCCGATCTCCTTGACGAAGCCGCCGTACGTCGCGACGACCTCCCGGACCGTCGCTGCCATGTGGTCGCGCAGGCCGATGCCGCGATCCTGGTCCTCCCGCATCAGGCTGGACGAACCGACCATGTCCGAGAACACCAGCGAACGAGCCGGAAGCCGAGGTAGACCTCGCGGAACGTCGGGCTCCAGCTGCCGCGGAAGGCCGCCCGGCAGATCCGCGGGGCGAACCACCACGTACCGCCCCGGAACACGCGCCGGGCGGCGGGGGGGCGGTCGGAAGGGGCGGAAGGATCGTGATCGTTCGGCAACATTGAGTGGTCGGGCGTCTTCCACGACGACGTCCACTCCCGCACGTTGCCGTGCAGGTGCCGGATCCGGTGAGGGTGCTCCGCCGCGCGCTTCGACGGCAGGTCCCCTACCGCGTGGGTCCTTCCCCCGCTGGCGTCTTGGTACCAGCCGACCGCATGGAGCGCGGCCTCGTCGTTGCCGGACCAGTACGCGGTCGTGGTGCCGGCGCGGCACGCGTGCTCCCAGGTCACCTCATCGGGCAGCCCGATCCGGTCGACGCCCAGCGCGCTCAGCCACGCCGCGAACGCGGCCGCTTCGAACCACGACACGTTCACGACCGGATGATCAGCGGTCGCTTCGCCGAGGTGCCCCGCTCCGCGGCGTGCTCGGGGTCGAACCGCTCGTACAGCGCGTTCGTGACCGGGTCGCGGCCCATCTCGACGTCCCGGACCACCTGCACCCACTTCCCCGGCGTCTCGGCGTCGAAGGACACCGGGTCGTCGGGGTGGGCGCCGATCCACGACGGCCCGGCGGGCACCCGACACCACACGATCTCCGCCCGCACGGCGTCCCGCACCGCTGGACCTCGCGCCGGGTGCAGCAGCAGGATCGTGTCGACGAGCCGCCGGGCCCGCGCCCGAACCGCCTCGACGGAACCCTCGGGCCCCACGGTCCCAGCGAGCCGGTCGGCCACCTGCCGGACGACCTCCCGGAGCTGCCACGCCTCGGCTCCGTGTAGGATCACCCGCCCCAGCCGCTCACAGACGTCGACGAGCAGGTCGAGCCGCCCCGGGCGCTGCGGGACGCGCCGGGGCTGCGCTTCGTGGTCGGTCGCGCCGGGGACTTCGTCGGTCCGGGCGCCGGTCCGGGGGGCGCGCTCCTGTCGATGGACGCGATGACGGGGCTGGCGCGCGGACGGCGCGTGCTCCCGGTCGGAGATCCCGAGGCGCCGCACGCGTTCAGCTACGTCCCCGACGTCGTCGAGCGTGCCAGGGGGAGCGCGACGCCGAGAAGCGGACGGCGTCGCCGTACAACCGGCGGGGCAACAAGGACAGCCAGCTTCGCTGAGGCGCGGCGCGACCCGGCGAGCACGTGCGCCGGACCGTCATCGGGCCAGATGCGGATGCCGCCCAGTGCACCCGTGCGATCAGGGCTGGCGACGGGGCGGCGCCTCAGCACGCTTACGGCAGGGGAGGGAGCGCCGCAGGAGCGGACGCTGCTCGGAGCTCCTACTTGCAGACGGAGACGTATTGGCCGATCTTGGAGTCCCATAACCACATCGCGCGCATGATGCGCTCGAACTCCATCGTGGAGGACACTGGCTCTCCGAACGTACCGATTTCGAACGTGAACCGAGCGCGGTGTCCGTCGAGCGCGCAGGCTTCGGACACGAAGTAGTCACCGGCGATGGTCCACGTGGTGAGCTCGTTGCCGCACGGCGCCACCCGCTCGGGGATGGCGGCGATCTCGCGATCATCGAGGATCTCACCGAGGTCGAGGTCCTCCCATACCACGTGCACGGTAACCGGCTCGTCAGGCCCATCCCACTGCAAGTTCCAATCGACCAGGCTGAACCCCTGACCGCCCACGGCCAGGAGCAGCTCGTGCGGGCCAAGGACAAACGCCACCTCTTCCTGCGTGACCACCAGGCCGGTCGGGTTCGGACCGCACTCGGTCCCGGTCTCGGTCCCGGTCTCGGTCCCTGGCCCGGTCTCGTCCTGATCATCGGACTCGGACGGGAGCGCGGTTTCCTCCCGAGGCGACACGGCGTACGCCGGGTCATCGTCGTGTCGACACGCAGCCAGGAACAAGAACAGCATCACATTAGGCTCCGCTACCAGTGTAGCGCGGCCAGGGCCCGGTCGCTGCGAAAGCGGAATCGTCGGCTCGGAGCCTGGCGTCTCCCAGCCGGCTACGCGCCGACCCGCCGCCGCAGCTGACCCCACCCCGCGCGCCCCTCGGCCAACCGGTCCCGCCACGCCGCCACCGGCACCCCGAACGCCCCCCACGCCGCGTAGCGCGCGTCCGCCTCGTCGTGACGGCGCTGCACCTCGTCGACGACCGCGTCCAGAAGCCCATGATCGACGGCCGCCCGCAACAACGCCTCGCACGCGTCGACCCGGTTGCCCGCCGTCTCCGGCAACCCCACCGCCCGCGCCACCTGCCGCGCCTCACCCGCGCCGAACAACCAGCCCGCTTGCGACGGCGTCGTCGCCCACTCCGCGATCGTGCGAAGCCCGGCCGAGGGGTCCGCGAACGGGTCGACCCGCGGCACCAGCTCGAGCTGCAGCTCGACGCCCTCGCTCGCCGCCAGCTCCACCCCCAACCCCACCACCGCCGCCGCCCACCGCACCGGCCCGCGCTCGGCCGCCAACAAGAACGGCGGCGCCCACGCCAACAGGTCCGCCGCCACCATGCCGACCCAGCGCTGGTGCCGACCCGCCAACGAGCTCCCGGCGTCTGGCGCCGACATCGCCAGCATCGCCAACGCGTACGCCGCGCTCCCGAAGTGCTCCGGGGGGCTGTCCAGGGTGCCCGGCAACCGGCGCGCCCGCCACGCGTCCGCCGGACCCCCGAGCAGCGGCGGATCGTCGAGGTATAGACCCGCGAACGGCGGCGCGTGCGTGCCGAACGCCGAGAAGTGGTCCGCCGCGACCTCGTCGGCGTCGAACGCCGGGAGATCGTCGAGCCCGTCGATGGACCGCAGCGCCTCCCACACGTCTTCGTCCGGCGGCGCGGCCACCGCGCGCGCCACCAAGGCGTACCCGCGCGATCGCGCGATCGCAGCTTCTTCCGGCGTCATCGCTTCGGCAACGTGTACGCTTCGCGCACGGGCTTGAGGGGGCGCTTGAGCCAGAGCGGGCGCCGCGTGCCGTCCGGGCTGTGCGTCGTCGCCGGGCGCGTGAGCGCCAACCACTCGCGGTACACCGCCATGGAGCGCGCGGTGTCGACGTGCACCTCGCCATACCGCTCACCCGCGGCTGCCTTTCGCACCGACACCGCCCGCTGGAGCCAGCAGTGGGCGCCCGAGATCGGGTCGGGGTGCACCCCGTGCGTGAGGTTCTGGTGCACCCCCACGTTCTCCCACCAGATCCGCGACGTGTCCGGGTCCGCGCTCTTGTAGTTCGTCGCTCCGCCCTTCTGGACGAGCACGAACTTGCCGGCGCCCTCCTCCCCGAGGTCGACAAGCGCGCTCGCTTGCCGGTTGACCCCGGTGTCGTCGACGAGCCGCCACCGCCCGAGGTGGTGGGAGACGGCGACGATCCCCGGCTTGATGCCCTCGGTCACGAACGCGCGGTCGATGAACCACCCGATCTCGGTCTCCACCCGCAGCAGGTCCCCAGTGTCCACGCCGAGCCGCTTGGCGTCCGAGGGGTGGATCCACACCGGGTTGTGGTGGCTGATCTCGACGAGCCACTTCGCGTTCGCCGACCGCGTGTGAATGAGCGTCGGAAGACGGAAGTTCGGCAGCAAGACCATCTCGCCCCGCGCGCGATCGATGCGCTCCGGGGCGACGTGGCTGACCGCGGGCCACGGCACGACCACCTCGGGCTCCCGCCAGCCCCAGTCGATCAACGTGCCCGACAACAGCTCGAGCTTGCCGGACGGGGTCTCGAACCCGCGCCGACGCACCCCCTCGATGTCGACCCCCCCCGTCGCGACCTCCTCCTCGAACGGCTGCCGGAGGTCGCGCTTGACCTCGAAGCACCCGTACTTTCGCATGTACGCGAGCGGCGACAGCCCCTCGGCGGCGGCGACGGCCGGCAGACCCGGCACCGAATTCTCGAAGATCCACGTCCAGTACTCATCCTGGGTGATCTTCCCGCCCGGCCGGTACGGGCTCTCGTGGTGCTTACGGATGCCGAGCGATCCGTCTGGGTCCATCCGCCACGACAAGTCGACCCAGAACTCGTTCTCCTCCCACACCTCGCCGGGGTTGGCCTGCCAGGTGGCCTCGACCTTCTTGCCCGCGCGCTCCATCGCGACCCGCCGGACGGGCTGGCGGAAGCCGATCCACTGGCTGTTGTGCGTCTCCTGGCTCATCAGGTCGTGCCGCTCGCCGGCGTGGCCCATCGGGAGCACGTAGTCGGCGAACCACGCCGTCTCGTTCCACGTCGGCGTGAGCGCGACATGCAGGCCCATCTTCGCCTCGTCGCGCAGCGCTTTGTACCACATGAACCCGTCGGGGTTCGTCCACAGGGGGTTGTAGACCCGCGTGAAGTACACGTCGACGGTCCCGCGACCCTCCTCGAGCAGGTGCGGCAACAAGAACGACATCTCGAAGTGCGCGAACGGCCACTCATCCGGCATCTGCAGGGTGTTCCACGCCGAGCCCGCCGGCGGGCTCGTGTGCGGCTTCGGGACGAACTTGTTCCAGTGGTTGCCGAACGTGCCGCCCTCGGTGCCCACGCTGCCCGTCAGCACGTTGAGCAAGAACAAGCAGCGGACGACCTGCCAACCGCCCAGGTTGCCGATCGACGCCGCCCGCCAGTTGTGGGCGGCGAGGCGGTCCCCCGCCCGCGCGACCGCCTCCGCCGCGTACTGGATGCGCTCCACCGGGACGTCGGACTCGCGGGCGGCGCGTTCGAACGTGAACTCGCGGTACAACGCCTTCAACGCGCGCTCGAAGTGCGCGAACGTGGGGGCCTCTCCGGCCTTGGGTAGCGCCGCCAGCACGGCGTGGTCGGTGAGGACCTCGCCCGCGCGCGCGAGGAAGCCGCGCCAATCGACCCACCGCTCGACGAACGTGCGGTTCCACTGGTTGGTCTGCAACAGGTGGTTCGCGATCGACAACAACACGGACGACTCGGAGCCCGGCCACGTCGGCAACCACACGTCCGACTTCGACGCGGTGTTCGACAACCGCGGGTCCATCACGATGATCTTCGCGCCCTTCTTCTGACCCTCGATGATGCGCTGCGCGTGCGGGTTGAAGTAGTGCCCCGTCTCCAGGTGGCTCGAGATGAGGAGGATGCAGCGCGCGTTCGCGTAGTCGGGCGACGGGCGGTCAAACCCCGACCACAACGCGTACCCGGTCCTCGCGGCCGCGCTGCAGACGTTCGTGTGGCTGTTGTGCCCGTCGACGCCCCAGCTCTGGATCACCCGGTTCGTGTAGTGATCCTCGCCCGGCCGGCCGACGTGGTACATGATGCCGTCACGACGCTTCGCCCGGGACGCCGCCATCTTCTCGGCGATGTCGGCGAGCGCTTCGTCCCACGTCACGCGCTTCCATCGCCCGGCGCCGCGCGGGCCGACGCGCTTGAGCGGGTACAAGATGCGCTCGGGGTCGTAGGTCTGGTTGTGGGTGGCCGGCCCCTTCGCGCAATTGCGGCCGCGGCTCCCCGGATGCGCCGGGTTGCCCTCGAACTTGCGGACCTCGAACGTCTCCTTGTCGACGTACGCCAACAACCCGCACGCGCTCTCGCAGTTGAAGCAGATCGTCGGGACGAGCGTGTAGCGGCGCGGCACCTTCTCGGGCCACGCCTTCGCGTCCCACTCGACCCAGTCGTCCCAGGTGTCGGCGGGTGGGTACTGGCTCATGCGCCCGTCGGGGTGCGTGACGGTCGTGAGCTTGACCGGCGGACGGCTGCTCACGGACATGTTCGGCGGTCCCACCGTGCCTTCCGGCAACACCACCGGGGGGACGGCGAGGCGGGCGGCCCGGCTCGGAGGCAGGCCGAGCATCCGCGCGAGGGTGTCTGCGATACGAAGCGATACGGACACGTTGGCCTCCGGCCAATCAGGAGTTGGGGAGTTCCTGGGGCGCCATGACGAAGGCGTAGGCCCAAGCGAACAGACCGAGCGACGCCGGAAGAACGGCGAGCGCGGCGAGCGGCGCCACGCCGGAGAGCAACAGACCGATTGGGAGCACCTGGCCGACGGCGACGCCGCCGACCCAGTACCAGAGCCGGTACGGGCCGCGCAGGATCGACTCCAACGCGCGGCGGGCGAGCTCGGACGGCGCGGTGATCCACAGGTCGGCGACGAGCTGGGTGCCGAGCGCCAGCACGAGGGCGGCCAGCATGAGGTACCGCGCGGCGATCCCCACGCTGGGATCGATGAGATCGAAGGCGCCCAGCGCGACGAGCGGGGCGGCGCCGAGCGCGACGCCTTGCGCCGCCATCAGCACCGGGAGGTGCTGCCCTTGCCACAAGTCCCGGCCTTCGGCCTGCGCGAACAAGAACGCGGTGTACGTCGCGGTGAGCGCGGCCAGCGGGACGGTGAGCACCGCCAACGGCACCCGCGCCATCGCGACCAGGTCGGCGTCGAGCCACCCGCGCCACCCGGCGACCTCGAGGCCCCACCACGCGAACACGACGCCCGCGAACCCGCTCAGGATCCACGCCGCCCGCGCGACCCAGCTCTTCCACTGCGGGCGGAGCAACAAGAAGAAGAAGCGATCCGGACGGTCGAGGTCGTACACCAGCAGCGCGAGCGTGACGACGAGCATGACGAGCCCGAGCGCGCCGCCGAACACGACGGCCCGCGGGTCGAACGGCAACAAGCCGAGTGCGCCGAGCGCGCACAGCCCGAACACGCCGCCCGCGATGTGCTTCGTGACGAGGTACGCCGGGATCGGCCAGTGCCACTGCACCTGGTGCTGCGCGTTGTACGCGACCTGCACCATCTGCTCGGCCATCCGCCCGCCGATCGTGATCGGGCCGCCCGCGGGCAAGCCCTGGGCGCGCGGGGTGCGCAGCGTCATGCCGCGGTCGTTCACGCGGGTGTTCGGCGGCGTGGCCGCGGGGCGGTGCCCGGCGTGGCCGTGGTCGCGGACGTCCGCGGCGGCGAAGCTCTCGGGGCGGATGCCGGCGTCGGGGTGGAGCGTCAGCTCGTTGCCCTGGATGTAGAACAGCTTCGGGCTGGTCCCTTGCTCGGGCTTGCGGACCGTCGCGTGTGACAGGCCGAGCGCGCGCGACACCTCCGACTTCGGATCGTCGAGGTCGCCCGCCAGGATCGCGTGCTCCGGGCACACGACGACGCACGCGGGCTCGAGACCGACGTCGATGCGCGGCGCGCAGAAATTGCACTTCGCGGCGGTGTGGTTGTCGGGGTCGAGGTAGATCGCGTCGTACGGACAAGCCTGCATGCACGCTTTACAGCCGATGCACGCGTCGGAGTCGAATTCCACGATGCCGTCGTCGCGCTGGAACATCGCGGAGGTCGGGCAGATGCGCGCGCACGGCGGGTTCGCGCAGTGGTTGCAGCGCGTCACCTGGAACGAACGGCGCACGTCGGGGTATTGCCCGG
Source organism: uncultured Pseudomonadota bacterium (assembly GCA_903897935.1). Taxonomy (GTDB): domain Bacteria; phylum Myxococcota_A; class UBA796; order UBA796; genus CAIUDO01. Next base: position 8,584 of record CAIUDO010000852.1, on the reverse strand, counting down.
CTTCGACCGACTTCACCCACGTTCGGTACACGCCGAGCGGCACCTCGTTCTCGCTCTTGCATGCCGTCGAGCAAGCGTGGCAGCCGATGCAGCTACTGTTGTCGATCACGAAGCCGAAGTTCATACGTGCCCCTGGGTGCGCCGCAGTGTTGCACATCGCGTGCCTCCGCGCGACGCTCGATGTTTCGTGCCCGCCGTCGCCGGCACGTTTCAAACGTCGCGACGTTGGTGCGACGTCGTGACGCGTGAGCCGCCCGTTCCGGCGCCCCCAGGTCGCCCGGCACACGGCACGTTGCTTGCAGCGATCGAGGGTATGAGGCGCTTCGTCCCGTCGTTTGTGCGTGATCTCATGGTGCACCGCCCGAGCTGGGGGGACGTGCAAGCGTCGGTCGCCGTCACGTTCATGGCGGTCCCGCAGGGCGTCGCGTACGCCATGATCGCAGGTCTGCCGCCCGCGATGGGCCTGTACGCCGCGTTGGTGCCGGCGGCCGTCGGGTCGTTGTTCCGGAGCTCGCGGCACGTCGTCACCGGTCCGACGAACGCGGTGTCGTTGTTGGTCGGGACGGCGATCCTGGCGACGGGCGGTGATCCGGTCACCGTCGCGCTGCAGCTCGCGGTGATGGTCGGCGTGGTGCAGGCGGTCGCGGGCCTGCTGCGGCTCGGGCTGCTGGTCGACTACGTGAGCGGCGCGGTCGTGCTCGGCTACATCACCGGCGCTGCCGTGCTGATCCTCGTCGGCCAGCTCCCGAACCTGACCGGTTCGCCGGGCGGATCGGGGTTCTTGTACGGGCAGGTGACGGGGTGGCTGTCCGGGCTCGGCCAGATCGGGTGGGGATCGGTGGCGCTCGGGGTCGGGGCCATGTTGATCGTGGCGTTGCAGCGGCGGTTCGCGCCGCGTGTGCCGGGGCCGGTGCTCGCGTTGGCGCTCGCGCTGGCGGTGTCGTGGGCGGTCGACCTGCGCGTGTTCGGCGTGCGGCTGGTCGGGGATCTCGCGCCGATCCCTGCCGCGTTGCCGCCGTTCGCCCTGCCGGACCTCACCGGGAGCGCTTCGTTGCTGTCGGTGGCGTTCGCGATCACGGTGTTGTCGTTCGTCGAGAGCAGCTCGGTCGCGCGGTCGCTCGCGGGCAAGACGGGGGACCGCCTCGACATGAGCAACGAGCTGTTCGGGACCGGCCTGGCGAACGTCGCGGCGGGCGTGGCCGGGGGCTACCCGGTGAGCGGCAGCCTCTCACGGTCGGCGTTCAACGTGGCGTCTGGGGCGACCTCCCGCTTGTCTGGGGTGTTGGCGGGCGGGTGGATGGTGCTGGTGCTGTTGGTGGGCGGGCCGCTGCTGGATCGCACGCCGATCCCCGCGTTGGCCGGGCTGCTCGTGATCGTCGCGTGGGACCTGCTCGACTTCCCCCGGCTGCGCGCGATGGTGCGCGGCACGTCGGCCGACCGGTTCGCGCTGGTCGGCACGCTCATCGGGGCGTTCACACTCCCGCTGGACCAGGCGATCTACCTTGGGATCGTCATCAGCCTCGTCTTGTTCTTGCGCCGCGCGCGCCTCGTGCACGACTCCGAGATGCGGGTGGACGGCGAGGGGCGGCTCGTCGCGCTCGACACCGACGACGACGACGCGCCGTCGCCGTGCGGGGCGGTGCGCATCCTGCACGTTGAAGGCGACTTGTTCTTCGGGGCGGCGTCGGCGCTGGAGGGGGAGCTCGACCGGGCGACCGAGGACGAGGCGGTGCGCGTGCTGATCGTGCGGCTGAAGCGCGCGCACAACCTCGATCTGACGTCGCTGGAGGTCTTCGTGCGCGCGGCGACGCGCATGAAGCGCGCCGGCCGCCGCTTGTTGTTCGTGGGGCTCAAGCCCGCCGAGATGGACCTGCTGCAGCGCACCGGGCTGATCGACACGTTGGGCCGCGAGAACCTGTTCCCGACGCAAGCCCGGTGGTTCCTCGCGATGGAGCACGCCGTGGCGTACGCGCTGGAGATCGCCGGGCCCCACGACGACGCGGGCGGAGCGTGCCCGTTGCAGGGGTGGGTGGCCCGCCGCCGCGCCGCGGACGCGTCGCGAGAGCAGGTCGGCGAAGCAGCTACGCAGTGACGCGCCGACCGGCGTTGGTTCACGCGAGCAACGGCGCGAGCCGCGACCAACGACGAAGTGAGGAGTCGGCGCTCGTCGGAAGGTGGTGCGGGCTTCCAGCCCGCACGACTCGTGGTCGTCGCGCGGATAAGGCAGGCTCATGCGCTACCAGGGCCGCGTCTACCGTCCACCGTCCGAAGCCGACGCCTTCATCCTCCAGGCGACCCTCGGCTGCTCGTGGAACCACTGCACCTACTGCGACATGTACCGCGACAAGGCGTTCTCTGTGCGCGACCTCGCCGAGGCGCTGGCCGACGTCCGCCAGGCGGGCGCGCTCGCCGGAGATCGCGTCGACAAGCTGTTCGTCGCCGACGGTGACGCGCTCGTGATGGGCCTCGACCACTGGCTGCCCATCCTCGACGCCGCGCACACCGCCTTCCCCCGCTTACGGCGGGTGAGCTGCTACGCGATGGCCCGCAACGTCCTGGAGAAGTCGGACGACGAGCTGCGCGCCCTGCGCGCCGCCGGCTTGACCCGCCTCTACATCGGACCCGAGTCGGGTGACCCCGACACGCTCCGCCGCGTCGCGAAGGGCGGCACGTTCGACGATCACGTCGTCGCCGCCGCACGCGCGCACGCCGCCGGGTTCGAGCTGTCCGTGATCGTGTTGCTTGGCGTGGCCGGGGCGGCGCGCTCGGACGCGCACGCGCGGGCCACCGCCGCGCTGATCACGGCGATGAACCCGGCGTACTTCGCCGCGCTCACGACGACGGTCGTGCCGGGCACGCCGCTCGCCAAGCTCGAAGCGACGGGGCGGTTCACGCTGCCCGACGTCGCCGGCTTGCTGCGCGAGCTACGCACCCTCGTGCACGACGCCGCGCCGACCGACGCGGTGTTCCGCACCAACCACGCCAGCAACTACCTCCCGCTGGGTGGGCGGTTGCCGCGGGATCGGGCGCGGATCCTATCGGTCCTCGATGCGGCGCTCGACGGCCGGGTGCCGCTGCGGCCCGAGGCCGCGCGCGGCCTTTGAGCGTCACTTCGCGGCGGCGGCCTCGAGCGGCGCCGACGACTGGATGCGGATCGTGCGCGGCTTGAGCGCCTCCGGCACCTCACGCTCCAGCTCGATGTGCAGCAACCCCTTGTCGAGGCGCGCGCCCACCACCTTCAAGTGGTCGGCGAGCTGGAAGACGTGCTCGAAGCTGCGCCCCGCGATGCCGCGGTGCAGGTACGCCACCCCCTCCTCTTCCCCTTCGGCCCGACCGGTGACCACCAGCCGACCCTGCAGGGTCTGCACATCCAGCTCAGACTCCGAGAACCCCGCGACCGCCAGCGTGATGCGGTAGTGGTCCTCGTCGCGGCGGACGATGTTGTACGGAGGGTAGCTGCGCGCGGAGCGCTCCGCGGCGAGCGCGGCGTCCATCACGCGGGCCATCCGGTCGAAACCGACGGTCGTACGGAACAGCGGGGTGAGATCGTATGCGTTCATGAGTTCCTCCTGCGAGCGAACGCGTAGCGACGGGTGCCCGAAAAAGCAGCATCCGAAGCTGGTTGTTGGTGCCCGGCCCACAACGGCGCCGGACGCGAGGAGGTTAGACACCACCCTACGGCCGTCAACGTGGCGCCATGTCACGCGACGTCACCGCACCGCACGAGCCGTCACTCGACGCGGGTGCCCGTGAACGTCCGGTTGACCGCGAACCCCGGGCTCGCGCCGTAGAAGTTGATCGGGACGTAGTACCCGCGATCGACCTCGAAGAAGTACAGGTCGGGGCAGAACGGGATCAGCTCGGGCGCCGGCTGCCAGGCGGGCCCGGTGAAGTACGACTGCTCGATCCGCAGCGTCCCGTCGGTGTCGGTGATGGTGAATTCCCCGATGAGCCCGTCGACGTACGTGCCGACGTACGCGTCGTGGGCGCCTTCGGGGCCGAACTCCGGGGCGTCGCCCACCGGCGGGCCCGCGCCCACCGCCTCGATCGCCGCCTCGATCACCCCGGTCAAGTCGATGAAGTAGCCGGACGCGAGCACCTCGATGACGAGGTCCTGTTCGGGCAGGATCACCATCGACGCGGTGTGCGTGAGCGTGTTGCCCCCGTGGAACACCACCGGCCCGACGCGGTACGACGCGGGGCCGTACAAGCCGGGAGCGCTGAACAGCCCGTACCCGTACGCTTGCCCGTCGCCGCAGGTGTCCATCGGCACGTGCGCTTGTTTCATGGCGGCGACCGAGGCGTCCGACAGCACGTTCGGGTCGCCGCGCATCAAGAACGCGCCTACCATCGCCATCTCCGACGCGGTCGACCACACGCCGCCCGCGGGCCGCACGAACGCCGAGTCGGTGATCGTGTCGATCGGCACGACGGTGTAGTCGTACTCGTTGGCGCCGTACGGATCGAACCAATCGACGGACACCGGGATGTAGCCGTACGCCGTCGTGAGGTCGCCGAGCGTCGCTGCTTCGGCCCGGGTGGCCGCCGTGTGGGTGAGGCCGAGCGGCTCGAACACCCCGGCGCGCATGGCCTCGGCGTACGACGCCCCCGTCGCGCGCTCGAGCGCGACGCCGAGCAGGCCATAGTTGGCGTTCGAGTAATTCATGAACAGGCCCGGGGCGCCGAGCGCCCACGACCGGTCGGCGAACGTGCGGGCCTCCGCTTCGAGGCTCGCGTCGTCGGAGGGGCCGTCCCATGGTGTGTAGTCGAACGTGGCGCCTTGGTGGGTCAGCAGGTCGTGCAGGGTGACGCTGTCGGCCCAGCCGGGGCTCTGCGCGAGGTCGAGGTCGGGGGCGATGGTCGAGAACGGAGCTTCCAACGACAACGTTCCGGCTTCGACCTGCTGCAGGACCGCGACGGCGGTGAGCAGCTTGGTCTGCGATCCGACCTGGAACAAGCTGTCGACGCCCGCGTCGACCCGGGTCGGCGACGCCGGGTCCCGGGTGCCGACCGCTGACGCGTACACGATGCCCCCGTCGTGCCACACCGCGACCGACACGGCCGACGCCCCCGTCCCGAGGACCGCGCTGGCGGCGGCGTCGATCTGCGCGGCCTGCTCCTCGGTCAGCGGGTCCGGAGGCGCGGGCGGCTCGGTCTCCGAGGTCTCCGTCTCTTCCGTCTCTTCCGTCTCTTCGGTCGGCGCGGCGGTCTCGGTCGTCGCGCTCGGGGCAGTGTCATCTTTCGCGCATGCGAACAGCAGCGTCAGCAGCATGGGGTGATCTCGCAGTGGGAGCGGTCAGCGGTCGACGGTCACGGATCGGCGTGGGTGTACCGGGCGAGCGGGCTGACCTCGACGGCGCCCGTGACCACGTCGACGACCTCCGCGGTGGTGTCGCCGAGCACGTGGGCGCGGCCGAACGCGAGCGCGTACGCGTCGACGATGCCGTAGGCGACGTCGGTGTCGATGCCGCTGCAGCCGCCGAGCGCGAACGCCTGGTGACAGCCGCCTTCGATCTCGACCCAGGTGCGGTCGACGCCGGTGTAGGTGTCGAACTGCTCGGTCAGGCCGACCTCGTCTTCGGTGCCGGTGAGGAACAAGAACGGGCCGCCGACCGCCGCGTGGCCGGCGTCTCCGAAGAAGCTGCGGTCGAGGCCGCCCGCCATCGGGATCGTGGCGACGACGCGCGGATCGGCGAGCGCGCCCGACAAGAGGCCGCTCGCTTCGGCCTCCTCGCACGCGAGGTCCTCGGGGGCGCAGCGCGCGGCGACGGCGTCGGCGTCGTACGCAGCGCCGGCCATCGCCCAGCTCGTGTAGCAGCCGAAGCTGTGCCCGCTCATCAGCACGCGCGACGTGTCGGCGGCCGCCAGCGGGTCGTCGGAGGGGAGGGCCTCGAGCGCGTCGAGCGACGCCTGCATGTCGAGCGGGCGGTGCAGGTAGTGGATCGCCGGCAGCGACTCGGGCGTGTCGAGCAGGGTGTTGCCGAGGTGGTCGGGCGCGACCGCGACCCAGCCGTGGCTCGCTGCGAACGACATCAGGTCATGGCTGGTCGCCCCCCAGCCCTGATAGCCGTGGGAGTACGCCAACACCGGGTAGCCGCCGGGGTGCACCGCGGGGGCGGCGGCCGCGTCGCCGAGCGCGTCGTCACCCTGGAAGATGCCCATCCAAACGACGTCTTCGCCCTCGGTGTCCTCGGTGGGGTACCAGACGCCGAGCGGGATGGTGCGGCTGTCGCCGTTCGGGTCGACGTAGGTGACGTCCCACGCGCGATAACCGGCGTTGTATGGGCCTCGTTCGAGCACGGACCACGACAGGGGGTCGGCGGGCGGGGCTGCGGTGTCGCCCTTGGAGCAGGCCAGGGCGAGGATCAGCGAAGGGAGCGTCACTCGACCTTCCGGGTGGTGTGGGTCGGCGCGCCGACCGGGGTGAACGTGGCGCCGTCCCACACGAAGCGCTGGGTGGTGATCTCCTCGACCTCGGCGTCTTCGCTGCGGCGGTTGGTCTTGACGACCGCCTTCGCGGGCGGGTCGAACACGAGCGCGTCGTAGGTCCAGATCGGCGCGTCGGCCCAATCGGTCGCTTCGAGCACGGTGGCGAGGCGCTTGCCGGACCACCACACGTAGTGGGTGCGGGTGCCGGACGCGCACATCTCGCGGCCGGGCACGACCACCCGCAGCAGCGGCACGCCGGTCTCGGACGCCGGGGTCAAGGTGAGGATCGCGGTGTCCAGGGGGCCTTCGATGTCGCCGAACGTGCCGAGGTCGATCTCCTCGGCGGGGCGCTCGGCCGGCCAGCTCGCGACGGTGGTGCGCACGACGAGCAGTCTTCGGGGAAGCGCGGACCGAGCGCGCTGAGCGAGGCCCGTGCGAGGGCAGCGAGGCAAGGTCAACGGAGTTGAGCTTGCCGTTCGCGAGGAGGGAGCGTGCTGGAGCACGTGACCGCGGAGCGACGTTGTCCTCGCGCGGGACCCGCCAGCGCGCGACGGGAGCGATTTCCCGAAGACTGCTAGGTGGCGGTCGCTGCGCCACGCCACCACGTGCACCTCGCGGTCGCCGTCGGCGTCGAGGTCGGCTTCTACGCGCGCGGTCGTCAACGCGCCGCTCCACACCCACGCGTTCGGTCCCACTTGGGCCCACGGCGCGGTCAGCTCCCCGAGCGTCAACTCGGCAGGGGACACGCTGGTGATGGTGACCGGCTCGCCGAGGGTGAGCGCGCGGACCTTTTCGGCGTCGGGGGACGGCGCGGCGCGCACGTTGACGCCCGTGCCCGCCGCCCAGACCGACCCCGTCGGGGCTGCGGCCCACGTGACCGACCGCTCGTCGGCCGCCGCGACCGAGCTGATCCACACCATCACGCCGACGACGCTCACGGGTCGACCAGCTCGGCGCGCAGGGTGAACTTGCCGCTCGTCGCCCCGTCCGCGCCCGCGACGCCGATCACCACGACGCTGTCGTAGTCGCCGCGCCACAACCGCACCGACTCGAGCACGCCGGCGCCGTTGAACGGGGCGCCGTCGGGGCTGGCTTCGCACGCGCCCACCGACGCGACGTCGGGTGGGTACACGACGGCCCCACCCGCCGACACCGCGTATGCGTACAAGCTCAGGTCCGCGCTCTGCGCCGGGAGCAGGTCGACGACGAGCTCCTTGAGCGGCGGCAGGTCGACCTCCTGGAACACGTGCGCCCCAGAGAAGTAGGAGTTCAGGTTCGCCGGGAAGCATGCGACGCCGGAACGCTCGGCCCACGCGAGGTCGATCACCGCGCCGTTGCGGACGTCGCTCTGCCACTCGAGCACGATCGTGCCCTCGGTCGGCGGCAGCTCTTCGACGGGCGGGAACCCGTCGGGATCGGCGCCGGGGCCGGTCGGATCGCCCCCGGACTCCCCAAGGCCAACGCACGCGAACAACAGACCCAGCATCTCCAGCCCCCACGGCCGCACGTTATCCGGGGGCGCGCCCGGTCGCTTCGAAGTTGCGATCATGTAGGTTTGATGGGTCGTTTGTGCGCGACGGTGCGGGCGGGCATGGGCGCTGCCCGCGCGGAGCTGGCCGCCGGTTACGTTGCCACAGCGCCCGTTCCACGGCCCTCAGCGGGGTTCCCTGATGCACGAACACAACTCAACGCGGCGAAGTGGGCGTTGTTGTTGCTCTCGGTCGGGTGCGCCTCGTCGGGTGTCAAGGCGGTCGACAGCGCGGCGCCGGTCGACGACTGCGGCGACGATGACGCTTCGACGTACGCGGGCGCGGAGGAGCTGTGCGACGGCGTAGACCAGGACTGCGACGGGTGGGTCGACGAAGGGCTGTTGGTGAAGGCCTGGTACCTGGACGGCGACGGGGACGGGTTCGCCGGCACGCTGGGCCCCGAGGGGTGCGGCCCACCCGAGCCTGGCGCGTCGGAGCGGGTCGAGGACTGCGACGATGGTGATCCGTTACGACACCCCGATGCACCCGAGGTGTGCAACGAGTTTGACGATGACTGTGATGGTCGGGTGGACGAGGAGGACGCGGACTGGGACGAGACCTCTGGGGTAGCGCAGTACCTGGACGGGGACCGTGACCTGTACGGTTCCGGGGGTGTCGTGTGGTCG